>PSRF01000301.1 GCA_003175865.1 Blastocatellia bacterium | reverse complement strand
GGAACGTTGGAGCTCGGCGAGCGGCGATCGGGATACATCATCATCCTCCTGGGATCGCTTCTGTCGTCACTCGTTCCCATCGCGCACATGATGGGGAGGGGTATCGGCCTCAACAGCAGGCTCGCGAACACCAGTGGACACTTCCTCTTCGTTTGGACCATCTTAGCGCTTGGCGTGACCGCGCTCTTCTCGGTCATTATCTCAGTGCGTAGACTGTGGAGCTTCCCATGGCGCCAGCGACGCTCGGCCAACATTCATACCTGACACGAGAAGGGTCGTACGACATCTTCAGCTCGGAAAATTCTGTTCAATAGGTACAGACTCATCTGCGTGCAGCATAATAGTCTTGCGAAGGCATATTGCGTATTAATGGCGCTGAACAAATCAACCTACCTGCCAGCTAGTCAGAACTTAACAGCGATTCGTGCAAAGAGTGAAGTC
Source organism: Blastocatellia bacterium (assembly GCA_003175865.1). Classification (GTDB taxonomy): domain Bacteria; phylum Acidobacteriota; class Blastocatellia; order Pyrinomonadales; family Pyrinomonadaceae; genus PSRF01. Next base: position 6,248 of record PSRF01000301.1, on the reverse strand, counting down.
ACTTGTTTGCCCTTGAGTTCGAATTGAACTTAATTCTGTTGGAGTATGGACCACAATTAAATAGTGTGACTCTGAACGGTTCCTCGGAAAGTTTATTGACACCTGTACGGCCTTGCCATACTATCCCGTCCCACAACGCTTCAATAATTTGTGGCTACATGAATTTGAATTTGGGCAATTGCTTTGTAGATTGCTAACGCCGGTCTCAGTGCGGAGAGTCCCCGCTAACCCCAACAGACAACTGACTTCTTCGGCTCGTAGCAAGGAGTAAAGACCATGTCCTGGCTGCCTAAGACTCTCACTGCCACTCTGGTTTGCGTCGTCGTCTTAATCGGTGTAGCCTCGGTAGCAAAGGCCGACCCATTAATTCTAACTCTGACCAATCCTAACCAAACGGGCCTTCCAAGCACGACTTTAACGTTCAGTGGTTCAATACTTAACAGTGGAGCAACCTCTTCAGACACAGATATTGTCGGTATCATAACTTTTGGCCCTGTTTCGGGAGGGCCGCCAAGTGCTTCACCGTTCCTATGCTGTGCTTCAAACTTCGAGGCCCACCCTGTGACGAGTGGTAACACCTTAGGGCCGCTGCCTATTTTCACTCTGACGGTGCCGCTCGGCGCGCCTTTGGGTACCGTGTATATGGGCAGTATCAACTTCGGTTATACACACGGGCACGAGGGCGATCCAGTACTCAACACCAGCGCGAATTATTCGGTTACGGTAGGCACACCTGTATTTGAACCGGGGACGCTGTTACTGCTCAGCTCAGGTCTGGCTGGGGCTGGTATGTTGACACGCCTTCGCCCCCGCCGAAACGGGTCTCGGGCATCAAACTAGGTCGCTTCGGAGGCGGCTAAAGATGGGGCCGGGTCGATTTGCAGCTTGTAAGACATCACCAATTTAAACTTTTCCATCCAGACTCTCCTCCACGAAAATTTTTCTCTTTGCTAACTCCGCGAAAAACGATTGCGGATCGAAACACGCTTCCGGAGCCATACACCATTAGGAAGACTGTCAGCATGCCCAGGTATTTGTGCGGCGATCGATGCTGGTGTTCCTGGAATTAGATTTAAGTCCAGTCGAGTGTGCCATCGCTTAATGAAGGTGACTCACGATAGCGGAGTCGCTCGAATTCATATTTCGTTTCATCGCATCATCACATAGGAACATGATTATGAAAGCGCCCCTCAATTCGATGACTGTACGGACCAATGCGATCCGTTATCAAAACGCAATGCGCGCGATATCCGCGGTCGGCTCGATGAATCTCGAAAATTCGGATGTGCTGAGAAGTGTGTTGACTAATATCGATCGAGAGGCTCCGAATTTGAAATTCGTTGGTTCACAACTTATCGCTACGGGACTCAACGATTACTCCTTTATGACGGCGTTACGGAGAGTGTGCCCTGATAAAGCTGCGACCGTAGCCTTAATTAAACAGCTAAGAACAAATCGCAACTCACTACGCAAGCTTGAGGTGGCCCAGTTGTTCAGTATCCGCTTGCGGCAGAGTGTTGAGGCAGACGCGGCAAGACTTCGGTCACTTGCAGATCGACTCATGCACGTCAGTGGGAAACATGAGCGCGCTCGCCGAAAACAGCCCGTATCTGATCCCTTTGCAAACTGCAAAAATCTTTTTCCAGATTTCGCTCTTGTTTTCGCCTTGCTGGTCGGTTACGCCGATTTTGTCGCGTTTGGAGAATTCTTGGACGAGTTCGCTGAATTCATAAGGTTTTTGGAGGCGGTTGAGGCATGCCAGGAAGCTGCAAATAAAAAGCGTTCGGAGTGCGTAATGAGGGCGCGCAACCAAATGTTCCCGAACCTTGCCGCTGAGGTACAGTGTGGCGCTGAGTGGGCTGCGCAGGCGGCGCAATGCTTACTTACCGCGATCAGCTCAATTGCGACAGCGTAAGTTCAGACTGTGCATCATTGGCCGCCAGGTCGTTGCAAGACTTGCGAACGTCGAACCAGAACTCTTGTGCGGCTACTTGCTGAAAGCTTTCAATTGTGTTCCTGCCGGCATCGGTCCGGCGATCCGCTGCAGGGGTCCCACAGTGGTGGTAGCACCACCTCCGTATGTGGTCCCGGTGTTGATCATAATGTACACGGACTTCACTCCATGCGGCGTACCCATCATGTGTAACCAGTTGACCGTGTAGTTCCCGCCACCTCCCGTCGTGAATCGTGTAAGTCCTCCAAAGTCTCCGACGTTCATCGGGGCGGAGGTCGTAAACTCGTTCCACGGTCCGGCATCAGTTGCGGACAGCCAAGCTGCATTAAATCCGACGCCGATTCCCAAACCGCTGTACCCATAGAACGCTGACAGGCGGTGCTCAACATCCTGGATCTCAAACACCATGGCATCAGTCGCAGGTCCACCACCAAATCGGCCTCGCGGTGGTCGGAACTTTGGGATTCCAGTTAGGGTCATTTCCCCAAGGAGTCGTAAGCGGAACCTGGCAGTCACCGACGGAGGAGAAGGAACTACACGTGGCGGTGGCGGATCCCGGTGTGCCCTCGGAAGAATCAAGAACGCTACCGACCGGTCCAGCTCATCATCGCTCAAACGGGAAGTGGACCGTTCTTCCCCGACCGCGTCTGGCTGAATTTGGCTTCCGGTGACTCCATTTGCAGTGAGAAATTCGACTACCCGCTGTACGCGCCGCCGTGACAGCCTTAAGTTGTAATCGTTTGTTCCTATCTTGCTTGCATGACCCTCCAGCCAGATTTTCCCTCGGTTCCCTGTCAGCAGCGGGACAGCCCTGGTCCTGAGAAAGTCAGCATGTTCCAACTTCAAGTTGGTGGTGTTCATGTCATCGAAATCGAAATTGTACAAGGATGCTTTGAGCATACCCGCCCCGTTGTACCGTGAGTCAATTTCGAATCGCCCGGGTCCTGTTCTTCTGAATGTCATGGGATTGACCTGCCTTTTGAGTTATCCGAGAGATCAAGTAGATGAAGTTGAGCGCTGAGTTATAAAAAAAGAGCTACTTTGGCGCATCTTTCGTTTTCAGTTTCTCGAGAGTCTTCTATAACGTCCGCTTCCTGTAGAACATGTCTGTCTTCCTCTGGAAAGACGTAAGATCAGGGTTCTCTTTGCCTATTTTGGCTACTTCGATTAGAGATTGGCCCGACGATATTGGACCAGAAATGTAGCGATAGATCCAAGAAGAGAGTTCCCTCTGTCAGTGTTCTAAGGCGCTAAATAGATGGTCCAAAGTTCAGATTTGGAGTCTACGTGCTGGACAAATATCTACTCAAACACGGTACCAGTAGCAAGAAACCACGGGACTTTTCATCAAACTCTCTGCGGCCTTTGAATTGCCAAGAGACTAAAGTCTTTTCGTTTTCTACGCGGCAGATTTCATCACAGTCTTATCCTGTCTAAAAGTACGATCGGTTTTCGTAGTCATAATTTAATCGCTCAATCGTGCGGCACCCCCCGTCGTCATAGACGGGCTAAAGGTTGCGTGGGTGAGGACACGTAACCACTTGGTGGTGGGACGCTGTGGGAGGCGTCCCGCCGCTGGAATTTAAGGTGTCCGTCCTCATGAGAGCATGGCAGGAAACTGCCATTGATAAAGGCAAAGTGCTCCGATGGCCCACGAACTCGCATTTATTATATTGACGGATGTCTTACCACCTCTCAAGGTCCCCCAAGGAGAAATGCATGACAATCGCGTTTAGCTTATTCGGCTACGCAATTTGTTTTAGTATCAGAAGACGCATCACGATTCCGGCCGATCGGTTCTAAATCGAAAAGGCGACACGCTCTGGGCTTGCGGCAATCGTGATCGTGTTCGCATGGGTTCAGGCTGAAGTTTGAGCTTCATTCGAACTTCGCGTGAAGCATAGGTGTTCTTGTTTGTGTTTATTGTTTCTAAATAAATACGACCATGATGGAGAACGCAGAACGATAGCGACGAGTAGGTACCAGTCAACGTGAGCGAGCAATCATCAAGTTGACTTGTAACTACCCGTCGCTACCGCTCTGGGTTCTCCATTACGGCCGCATTTGCTCTTGGCGCGTTTATGGCTTCACTTGATCACAATTCCCGTCGAAAACTCGAATCCATTCAACGTACGATCTGGAACCGTGAATCCGTCGACGATGCGGCTTCGCAGGAACACAGGGTTGTAGTTCATCTGGAAGATCCGCAACGAGAACCTGTCACTTAGTTTATAATCAACGCCTCCGCCAAGCTTCAAAGCGAAGCTCGTCTTGTCATCCGTTACGTCAGTTCCATTGCCAGAAAACGATTCGGACAAGTTTCTACGTGCAATGCCTGCCAGTGTCTGAACGAAAGGCGTAAAACGAGTAGTATTGATAAACCGAAACTGAGGGCCGCCGGTAAAGTTGTACAGCCGGAACTTCGACTCGCCAGTTGTACTGTCGAAGACATCGTTTCGATTATCGAAATGCGCGGAGAAGTCTCCAGTAATCCCGATGTGTTTGGTGAAGTAACCTGTGGCAGCAACGCGAAAACCATTTGCGTTGAAACGATTATCAAGTGTGGTGTTTGTACCAATGTCCTCACTACGAATTCCGCTGTCGATGTTTTCAAAAGTGTAGCCACCAAACAGCTCGAACTTCTTTTCAGTCTGCGCTAAGGATGATGCCACGCTGAAGAGAATAGTCAGCATCAAAAAAACGAATTTCCTCATTTAGAACTCCTTGGTTTATGCGACAGGGCTGCGATGTAGCTCCACAGCACTTGCACCGGACATCTCCGGCGTTGTCTGTCTTATGAATTTTCGAACGGTGCTATGACGCGAGTCGCGCCAGCCGCGACGCAAAGAGTGTGTTAAGTGAACGTGAAGTGTTTCCTCTTTATAGTGGCAGCGTCCGCCGCTCCGACAAGAGAAAGGGGGAATAGCGTACGAATTCATTTAACGACTGTTTCGCAGGAGGCGAACCTGGAGAGCAAGATGAAAGTGATTTGCCTGGTAACACCAGACCGTCAGATTCTTGCGAGATCCTCTGAAGAATTCAACGGACTTGGTTCATCGATTGGTTATGGGTGCATGTCTTATTGGAATTGGACCGGTACCCGGTCGCTTCGCTCGTGTTTCGACTCGGCGTTGAGCTTTAGTTTAAAAGCAGTCGCTTCGCTCCTGTCCTGATCTCAATATTTGGCAAACATCAATTGGCCTTGACGGGTCTTCCATACAGAACTCTCAATTCATCCTTCGCCTTTTCCAATCGTCGTCGTTGCGTTTGCGAAAGCTTGTCGCCGGCGCGGTTTATATAAAAGGTGAGCATCGACATTGCCGAGCGGAAAGGCGATGACTTGCGACGCCGGCTGCGGTCGGCAGATCGTTTTAGTGACCTCGCTATCGTTTTCGGATCGCGTTGGGAGAACACTTTCGATTCCAAATCCAGCGCGTTGCTGGATTCAGTCACCTTCTTTGATCAGCGTTTGGCCTTCTGTTTAGTCATTACTCCGTTCTTCTAGCTGACTAATGTCACGTTTGTTGTGTTATTTAATTGATTCCACTTTGTTTTCCTGGGCATTAATCGCCTGCCATTGCCCGTTGCGATAGGCAAAGACATCAGTGAAGATAGTGCGATCCACGTCCTTGGCATTCTCATCACTCGTGATAACGATTCCATTCACGATGCCGACGTCACCGTAAATGCGCACGGTTAACTTATCGAAGCGGTGCTTGAGGTTGGTGGGAGGCATTCGTTTACTTGAGTAGTAGATGTGTTGTGCCTTTGTCAGAAAATCACCGGTCGGGACGACATGAATGAAATCCGGAGCGAGAATTCGATCAAGGGACTTTGGATCATGCTCGGCATTTAGCCAGCTATTTTCCAATTCAATCAAAGCTTCTTTACGCCGAGCGGGTAAGTCAGTTTTGTCATTGACAACTTGCGTACTCACTCCAGCACTTGCGAGGAAAACTAAAGCGGCAGCTGCGATATTCACACGAAAAGTCATACGACCCCTTTCTCACACTAGTTCTTTGTCTTCGTTACTATAGATCGGGACGGCAGCGCTAGAACACAATGCGTGTGACTATTGCGGACTCACTTTGTGCTTGAACCTCCCTGAGTTTAACAACTTGCCTCTATACGCGATTTGCGTATAGATATGGACTTTAGTATTCTGCGGTGGTGAAGGCTGTTTTCGTGGAGCTACCCGCGTTCGCACGACATAGGTCAGACTATCTCGACGACAATGCTTTCCTGAGACTTCAGCGGCTGCTAATGCGAAACCCAGTAGCTGGCGATGTAATTC
>PSRF01000282.1 GCA_003175865.1 Blastocatellia bacterium | reverse complement strand
ATGGCCCGATCGAGGTCACCCTGTTTGGCGAAAAGGTTCCCACGATCGTCGAAGAACCGTGCGTCAGGTTTGATAGCAATTGCCTTAGTTAGATCATCGATTGCCTGAGCAAGATTACCCTTTCGATAGTATGCCATGCCGCGAAAGTAGTAACAGAATTCCTGCTCCTTGCCGCTCATTTCGATGACTTTTGTGAAGTCGGCAATCGCGCCGTCAAGATCATTTGTTTGGAAACGGGAAATACCTCGCTGTGAGTACTCGTCTGCTGAAGTCAACTGTTGTGCATGCGAAGTGGAAGAAAGGACTAAGAGGCAGATTAAGAGGATTGAGTAATAACGCATGCGGTCCTCCGGAGTTCTAGACTTGAATAATCCACAGATTACGCCGATTGCGCAGGTTTATACAGAGGTGGGTCTTTGGTTGGCTATTTTGAAAGGATGTTGAAGGATTCCCACACTGCCGAAGCTCTCAAGAAAATTATTGATACCACCGGCTCGCCCGGTGGAGACTCATGTTCGCAGCTACTACACGAGCTGTAAGAACCTGAAGATACCATCGGCTTGCCCGGTGGAGTTTCACGCTAGTTGCTATTTCGCCGCTCCAAATCGAGTAACGTGAAACTCCACGGGACAAGCCCGTGACATCTCGAAATAAGCAATCAACCGTGTGGTAGCGCCGAGCATAACGGCTCCACCGGACCAGCCGGTGGTATTTTCGACCTTTCACAGCTTCTGCCCGTATGGGGTTTTCGTTTTAAGGTTTGTCTGTTACAAACAACTCTTTTACTGGAACGCCATCGCTCCATTTGCCCATGAAGCGTTGTTGTGGAGTATTGCCGAGTGCGTATTCGCGGTTCTTGTTATAGAACGCTGCGTCGCATAGCGCGTCAAAGAGTTTCCAAGTGCCGTAATAATCGAGCGCGTTAGTATCGACGTTACGCGCGGAATTAACCTGGCGATCACTTGATCTACCAGAGGTCGATCCGAACGGACGCCAGTTTGATAGATCGCCTTCGCCGTTGTCGTACGCCTTGTCGGGTGCAGTTGGCGCGCGATGGCTCGCGATTAAAGGTGGTGAGCCTCTGTCGTCACTCACTAATCTGATGAAGTTCTTGTTGTCAGCACTGACGCGAGTTGACTCGTAATAGATCCTCTTCGAGTCGTAGTCCTGCACTAGTGTGTCGCGGTCACCCGCAACTGACAGCAACAAGGTATCACTCTCGATCTTCTTCAGATCCGCGATGGGCACGCTTGCTGGAGGCTGGGTCAAACCTGGTTCAACCGACATCACCGCCCGTACACGTGGAAGACCTGATTCGTGTGCTAGTGCCGCAACACTTGCCGACAACACGCCGCCAAGTGAATGACCAACAGTTGCGACGCGGGTTAAGTCAGGACGCACATGCCCGGGTTCAGTTTGAAGTCGTTTGAGAGCGCCTTTGATTCCGTCGAGAGTATTCGGAATGAAGTCTTCTCGCGCCGTCAGTATGCTCGATTGATAACGTGGGAAGACGACTATGTTTCCGCGCTTCACAATATGGTCGATCCACGCACCGTAGTACAGAGGATTTGTGCCACCCCAACCGTGCAAGAAGATCACTACCGGAGCAGTCGTCGGCTTGGGTTTGTCAGGCTCGTAAATCCAGTATTCCTTCCCACCTTGTCCGTAGCGATTTTTGATAACTGCGGCATGAGGTGCTTGTTTGCCACCGGGCCCGGTTTCAGGTTGCGGCGGCGGGGTGGGAGTAATGGTCTGCGCTAACAGACTAAGAACTAAAACTAGAAACAAGCCGAGTGTTCGAAAGTGCATAAAACTCTCCCTACCCTTAGGACGCGAAAACTGTGAAAAGAGTTTGAAGACAGTTCTCTGTCCCCAGGAAAGAACTCCCAGAAAAAAGGGAAGTGAAGGGAAAAGGCCAAGCGAAGGGAAAAGAGCAAGTTAGGAAGGGGGCCAGCGGTCGCATCAGTTCAACTCACGTTACATTCAACGAGCGCGCCCCCATTAACTTTCAATGCCAAATAACCGAAAAGCAGTTTCCAACTTGGATGATGGATAGAAAGGTGCCTTCGCTGCAAGGATATTCAATTTACTTTTCATCGAGCAGACTGGTTGTATGTTCAGTGATGCTCGATGGTGCCACTATTTCTGCGGTTGTAACCCGATGTGCTCCAAAGAGTGGAACAGGTGCGCCTTGTCCTGCAGGCAAACTTGGAACATCAAAACCTGTCGTAACCCTGGGCGCCTGATTCTCGGTTCCAAGTGACTTCGAAACCGCCGGTTTTGATTCATCTTTGAGGATGTTCTGTAGGCCGCGCATCAGATAGCGTCCGACAAACAGAAGCAAGAAAAACGCCAACCCGACGCCAATGAAAGTTGGTGTCGACTTGACACGGCCGTAAATGAGAAGCGAGCTCATGCCTAATATAACAGTGCTGATGAACATCAGCGCTGACCCAAACCCCAGGGCCTTTTGACTAGTTGAAGGGCTGACATCATCTTCCCAGGAAAGCAGTTTATGAATTCCCTTCGTAATGGGCCCGGACAAAAGGGTTAGCGCCAAATAGAAGATCCCCAGGACAATTGCTCCAGGTGCGCGACCACGCCCGAGCCCAGTTGTACCGGCCACCCAACTCGCTAATAAAGTCCCCGCAAACATCAGGATTACTCCAATGTTTATATCTCTCTGGCGAGGCTGGTGTGACAGTGCCGGTGTATCAGACGAGGCAGTGTTTGGCGTTTCTTCGCTTTCAGCAAGTGCCGCTTTCACAACGCCGAGCTTGAAGCCGCAGTATGAACAGAAACGTAATTCGTCAGAAATTGTCTGATGACCACATCGAGGACAGTACATGAAACACCTCCTGTGAAACTTGAATAGAGCCTTCTAGGCGGTTGCTTTGCCGACGAATCACATCGAGTTACGACGTTTACCTGAGTATCCTAACGATAAGCCCGTGCGTGAAGTTCATCAACCCAGAAAATTCCAGAGACCGATCGTATCGCAGCGTCTCCCAGTCCCCGCGTCTCCCCGTCTCCCCATCCCCGCGTCCCCCTTCTCCCCTATGTCTCCTCAACGCGGGTCATAATTGACTCGCACGTTGCTCCGGAACCCTGTAGTCCCTGCGCGCGACACCCCCGGACAACCTCCGATCGAAACCTGACGTAGTCGCGGTAGATCCGTTAAAAACGGAATACCTGAGTCTGAAATGAACTTACATCCTTCGAATGAGAGTTCCTCAAGGGAAGTTATTCGACTCAACATCTCCAAACTGCGATCAGTAATCAAGGTGTAGCCCGCATGATACTTTTTGAGATTTGTCATGCCGACGATATGACTCGTTGCAATATCAGTAGTGTCGCGGCAATACATCAGAATCAGCGATTCGAGTTGTTGCGCGTTCCCGATGTGACGAAAGCCATCGTCGCTGACATCCATTGGCATCAACTCTTTGAGGGAGGGGAAGTCGGGCAATTTTGAGAGCGCCACATCGTCAACAAATTTGCAACTGACGGCGAGACCTTTCAACTTCGGCATTCGTGCTAAGGCGACGAATCCACTTCCGTTCAAGTTAGGACACTCACGTCCCCAGAAGTATTCAATCGTTTGCGACTGACCAAGCGATTTGAAGCCTTCACTGGTTGCGATTGTACCCTGGCCCATCAACATGCGAAGTTTTGGAAGCGCGGCAATGTGACGCATCGCATCGTCGTTGCAGAGTTCTCCCTGGCAGCCGAGATAACCGAGATTAGAAACTCCTTTGAGATGTTGAAGATCATTACCTTGCAGATGTGATGTGTGCCAAAAGAAACTCAAGCCAAAAAGGCCATCCAGTCCTTGAAGACTGGCGAGTCCATTTCCCGTGAATGGACCATCAATTAAGAGATTTGTCGGTTTGGCGCCGAAAGACATCAACCCGTATTCGATTTCGCCACCCCGCCAGGATTTCAAAGCAGGAAAGTCTTGAACTAACTTTAATCCTTCATCTGTGACATTCCGCCCAGTCTTCAAACGACTCAGTTTTGTCTTGCCGGTGAGCGCAGCAATAGCAGCGTCGCCCACATTACTTCCGAGCAGATCGACCTCCTCGAGTTGATTGCAGAAACGCAGATTTAAAATGCCCTTATCTGAAACTTCACTCTGCCAAAACATCTCAAATGTACGGAGTTCACGCAGATGCTGTAGAACTTCAAGACCTCGATCAGTAACGCGTCCTCCGAGGATCAACTTGCGAAGTTGTGGCATGCGCGCGAGGTACTGCACACCTTTGTCCGTGAGACGTTTGGAACCGTCCAGGTTGAGCGACGTTATCTGATCGAGTCTGGAAATTACCTCCAGGTCGTCATCACCGATCAGGCTCGCTGAGTTGATCGCTGTCAGGCCCAACTCCTCGATCACGTCACAAAAAATCTCCCAGTCTCTCGTAGACATTGGTTGGCGTGGCTCAATGCTGTTGTTGGCCCAGTCGATCAGGTAGAACGGCGGCCTCGAATTTAGGAACACTGGAGCCGAACGCGGATCGGTATCAGCTGCGTTGCTCGACTGCACCAACTCACTCCAACTCTGAAAACCGTACAGTCGTGCGACGATCAGTTGTGCATCAGGCAGTGTGAAACTGTTCAGAGGTTGTTGAGTGTCAGGAAGGTTGAAAAGTTTGTCACGAATAGAATCGCGAATTTGCTCGACGTTGAGTGAGCTGTGGAAGAGATCATTCAGACGAGTGACAGCCTGGTCATCAGCAGAGTTGTAGACTGCAACCATATCCTGTGCGATGCGTTGGTGCTGTTCGACACCGGGTTGTGACGACTGAACATGACGAACGAGTTTGGGCCAGCTATCAAAACCGTATTCGCGAGCGATGACATACTGGGCGTGCGCGAGGATCGGTTCGGTGACATCGGACTTATAAACATGCAATCTGTCAGTCGCAGATGCATCTCCATTGCGCAGCTGTCTCAACAATGCCTTGGCTTGTTTCCGGAGTTGCTCGAGCGATGGACGGTCGGGAAGGCGAGGCGTTGAATCAGGCATGTTGATCTCCTTTCGTTAATGCCCGAGTCCGCATGCGGGCCAAAAGAAGATCCAGGTTGTAGAAGACGAGAGTCAGGTGGGCTCAGCCCTTTCCGCGGACGGGTTGCGGCCTGTTACGCGGAAGCGATCTTAACCTAGTTATTCATGGATTGCACCGAGCATGGTGAGCGAAGGGTAATTCAGCGGTTACTTGTAATTCTCAATCGACTTAATCGCATTCCTGTATCTGAAGTCGAGGTATACAACGAAGCCACTGATACAAACAAAAATGGCCAGAACTGTTATAGGCAGGAAAGCCATCGCATGGATGTAAAAATAAGAGTATGCCGAAACGCAGATCGCCGAGAGCATCATCAAGGCAACCCCTAGTCGAACCGGTACCAAGCTATGACCTTTATAGCTGGTGATATTCTTTGTAAGGTTTCGAAAGACAAGTACCTGAAAGACTTTTCCTTTTGAAGTACCAGCGACTACCAACACGTCGCCCTCACTAATGGAATCTTCTGTGGATCT
>PSRF01000227.1 GCA_003175865.1 Blastocatellia bacterium | reverse complement strand
TTTTCGTAAACGGCGCAGGCGTGCGATTGCTTGGAGCGAAGTCTAGTCGCGACTTGATTGGAAAGCCGGTGATCAATTTCGTACATGCCGACTTTCGTGAAAGTGTGCGTAAGCGGATCGACCAGAGCTTGCACGAGAACATTGAAGTACCATTCTCGGAAGAAGTATTCGTGCGAGTAGACGGAAAGGAAATTGATGTTGAAGTTGGTGCGGTGCCTTTCGTTTTCGAACAGGAGCCTGCAGTGCAGGTCGTTGCACGCGACATCACAGCGCGAAAAGTTATTGAAGAAAAATTGATCCACGATGCTCTTCATGACGCATTGACGGGACTGCCGAATCGCTCGCTGTTTAGAGAACACTTGAAGCTTGCGGTTGCGAGGGCAAAGCGGAAGGACCCGTACCTGTTTGCAGTACTGTTTCTGGATCTCGACAGGTTTAAGAACGTCAACGACAGTCTTGGACACGCAGTTGGCGATGAACTCTTGATTGGAATTGCCCGACGTCTCGAAACTCATATTCGTCCAGTCGATCGGGTAGCACGTCTAGGTGGCGATGAGTTTGCGGTACTTCTTGATGGCATCGAAGAACCCAGCGATGCGACGCGCGTGGCTGAACGGCTGCAATTGGAGTTACAGCTTCCATTCAATATCCATGGTCACGACGTGTTTACGTCGGCCAGTGTTGGAATCGCGATGAGCAGCACGGGATACGAAACACCAGATGAAGTTGTGCGTGATGCCGATACGGCAATGTACAGAGCGAAGGCGCTGGGCAAAGCTCGGTACGAGATATTCGACACTGAAATGCACTCGCGAGCAGTCGCACTGTTGAAGCTCGAGACAGATCTCCGTTTGGCTGTCGAACGGAACGAGTTTGTTGTGCATTACCAACCAATCATGAAGTTGGGAAGTAATCGGATTCACGGTTTTGAGGCGCTGGTTCGCTGGTTACATCCTGAACGAGGCGTGTTATTGCCGTCGGAATTCATCTCCGTTGCGGAGGAGACAGGGCTTATTGTTCCCTTGGGACGGTGGGTACTCTTTGAAGCGTGCCGCCAGACTCGCCAATGGCAGCGAGAGTTTCCAGACTGCGAGTCACTGACACTCAGCGTCAATTTTTCCGGAAAGCAGTTCATGCAGCCGGATATTATCGAACAGATCAAAGCGACCCTACGGGAAACAGAATTCGATCCTTCGCTGCTGCAACTGGAGATTACTGAGAGTGCGGTGATTGAAAACACGAAGACAGTCACCGAGCTGATCCTGCAATTGCGTAGTTTGGGAATTCGCCTCAGTATGGATGATTTCGGCACCGGCTATTCCTCGTTGAGTTATCTTCATAACTTCCCGATTCACACTCTAAAGATTGACAGGTCATTCATCAGCAACAAGGGCGATTCCGGCGATAACGAAATTGTTCGCACGATTATCATGTTGGCTCGCAACCTTGGATTGGATGTAGTAGCTGAGGGCGTAGAGACGAGAGAACAGCTCGCATATCTTGAAGCACTCGATTGCGAATATGCGCAGGGATTTTTCTTCTCGCGGCCGGTCGACGCAACCGTGGTTGGGAGTCAACTCAAACGCGGCCTGGATGATCAGACGATTAGTCGTTGGAAACCTGCAGATTGGGTAGCGGCGGAACAAACGGTGCTATCCGTCGAGTGAGTTTTCGGAACACCACTTTTCTTGAGCATCCTTACGCCGAAGGCGTTCGCTAATTTCAGCCCAGGGTTTCTACCCTGGGTAAGGACGGCACTTCGGTAGCTAGTAACACCGAAGGTGTTGGCCAACACCTTCGGCGTTTACGGACCCACAGTTTGTGCGCTGGCCACAGGGTAGAAACCCTGGGCTAAAGCTAGCCAACGCCTTCGGCGTAAACTGCTTGCTGCCGGCCGAGTTGAGTGCGTCCTGCTAGCTATACGAATTCAATCAATGGTCACTAGTCCAGTTTTGATCGCATAGCGAACCAGTCCCGCCACATCGTGTATTCCCAGCCGGTCCATCAACTGCGCTCGGTGCGTTTCGACGGTCTTGACGCTAATGTTCAGAGCACGAGCAATGTGTTTGGTTGAGCGTCCCATCGCAATCATTTGTAAGACCTCAAGTTGTCGCGGCGTTAGACTATTCGCTCGAGCGCTCTGAATTAAACTTCGTTCCGTGATGTCCTCACAGATGCAGTATCACCTTTGCGATCGTAAAGTAAATTACCAAACCGGTGGCATCGACAAGCGTTGTAATGAGTGGAGCCGAGAGGACCGCTGGATCGACACCGAAGCGTTCGGCTGCGATTGGAATTAGCGAACCAACCGTCGTTGACCAGCAGCAGATCGCAAGCACCGTCAGCGACACAGTGAAAGCGAGTGGCGTGTGTGCGCCCCAGAGTAATGCTCGACCAAACGCGACGCTGCCGATCAATAACCCGATAATTACCCCGGTGCTCATTTCGCGGGCCAGTACTCTTCCCGCATCGCGTAGCCGAATTTCGCCGAGTGCAATGCTACGAATGATCGTGGTCACTGTTTGCGAGCCGGCATTTCCCCCAGTTCCGATCAACAGCGGAATGAAAAACGACAAGGCGACAACCGATGCAAGTTCGTTTTCGTAGAAACGCAGTACTGTGCCGGTGAATGTCTCCGCGACAAACAGCAACAATAGCCACCCAATTCTTTTCCGCACCACCCGCAGAATTGGATTGTGAAAATACGGCTTGTCGAGTGCACCAGGTTCAACTGCAGCCATCCGAAGTATGTCTTCCGTGCCTTCCTCGATAAGTACGTCGATCACGTCGTCAACAGTTACGAACCCAACAACACTCCGATCTTTTTCCAACACCGGCACCGCCAGCAGATTGTATTTCCCGATCTTCTTCGCGACTGCCTCTTGATCGTCGAGCGCATTTACTGTGATGGGCCTACGTCGCATGACTTTGGTCACTGGACTATCGGGATCCGCCATCACAAGGTCGCGCAAAGAGACAGCGCCAAGTAAATGGCGTGAGCCGGGCTCCATCACGTAACACGCGTAGATTGATTCTTTCTCCCAAGCGACCGAACGAATGTGAGCGATTGCTGTACTGACAGTCATTGATGGCTCGAGATGTACAAACTCGGTAGTCATGATGCCGCCCGCTGTGTGCGGTGGGTACTGCAAGAGCTTTTCAACTTCCTTCTGAATGTCGGCACTTAGCTTTGGCAGTACTCGATAGCGGGGGTGCAGGCCCATCTTTTGAATGACGTCCGTCCGCTCGTCCGCAGATAGTCCTGACAGAATCTGCGCCGCACGTTCTGGTTCCAGGCGTTCCAGGATAGCGGCGCGACGTCGCATTGTTGGTTGATCGAACAGCTCGACTATGCGCGTAGTCGGCAGCATGGAAACTACAGATGCAGCCTCGGCGAGATTCAGCTCGTTGAGCAGATCAGCGAGATCGGCTGCTGGTAGATCGGAAACCTGTGCGCCGATTCCAACGAAGCTTTCGTCGAGTCGCGTGTGGATTCGTTCGAGGAGTTGTTTCAGGTCTTGGCCGGGCATGGTCTACTTCCTGGGTTTAAGATTTCTTGTTAAGAATGGGTGAGTAGAATAAACGCGTAAGTGCTGGAAAAAAAGCCGCGGTAATGCCACTGCCCTGCGCAGTGGTTCTTACGTTCGCCGCCACCGGGAACTTAACGACTTCAGGATGACACGGGCTTGTCCCGTTGGGAACTCACGTTTCGCTGCTACAAGCGCACCACTGACAAGCCGCTGGCATGGACGAATTAAGATCGTTTGGTTTGTAGCATCGAGCGTGAGACACCACCGGACAAGTCGGTGGCATCAAGATTAATAAGGATAGGTTTGTGTGTAGCTGTGAGCTTGAAACACCACCGGGCAAGCTGGTGACATTAGAACCGAAAGCCTACTGAAAAAGTTTAAAACAAATAGGCTGTGTTCCAAGACAACACAGCCCATATTGAAGCGAAACCTTTAATTGTAAGAGCTACACTTGTGCGCTGATCTTTTCAGTGTCTGCTGGATTCAGTTCCGCTTGTGCTGCTGCGAGACGCGCAACAGGAACGCGGAATGGCGAACAACTCACGTAGTTGAGTCCTATCTCGTTACAGAACGCGATTGACTGCGGATCACCACCATGCTCGCCGCAAATACCAACCTTTAAATCGCGCTTAACACCGCGACCTCTTTCCGTTCCCAGACGGACCAGTTGTCCAACCCCATCACGGTCCAATACCTGGAACGGATCGTCGCCGATGATCTTCCGCTCAATATAGTTTGGCAAGAAGCGGCTCGAGTCGTCGCGACTTAGCCCGAAGGTTGTTTGGGTCAGGTCGTTTGTTCCAAACGAGAAGAAGTCAGCGTGTGCGGCGATGTGATCGGCCATCAATGCTGCGCGTGGCAATTCGATCATTGTTCCCACGTGATAATCGATCGTCATTCCGTTTTCACCCATGACCTGGCGCGCAACCTCGTCAATCAGTACTCGCTGCTGCCGCAACTCCTCGCTGAGTGAAACCAACGGCACCATGATTTCAAGTTCGACCTTCTTGCGTTCGCCCTGGACCGTACAGGCTGCTTCAAAGATTGCGCGGCACTGCATACGCGTGACCTCTGGAAACAGCAAGCCCAAACGGCACCCGCGAAAACCCAGCATCGGATTAGCTTCGCGAATCCTATTCACCTGACGTAACAGCGCACGCTTCTCATCGATTTGATCGAGAACATGGTCCATATTGCTCAAGGATTCCGCACGTTTCAGTGCCATCTTCAGTTCAGCCAACTCGCTTGTTAGTTCCTCAACGTTCGGCAGAAACTCGTGTAGCGGCGGATCGAGCAGGCGAATTGTTACTGGTAAGCCAGCCATCTCGCGGAAGATTCCAATAAAATCGCCACGCTGTAACGGCAACAACTTCTCGAGGGCTTTTTCCCTCGCGCCAACGCCGTCTGAAAGAATCATTTCACGCATCGCGGCGAGACGTTGATCACCAAAGAACATGTGTTCGGTGCGGCAGAGTCCGATTCCTTCTGCACCAAACTGTCGTGCAGTCTTTGCATCTAGCGGTGTGTCGGCATTTGCACGAACGCGCAGGCGACGAAACTGATCCGCCCACGTCATTAATTTGAAGAAATCGTGGTCGAGAGTTGGTTGAATGGTTGGTACTTGACCGAGGAAAACGCGACCGGTTGATCCGTCAACAGTGATCCAATCGCCTTTTGTGACTACGGTCCCGTCTACGGTGAACTGTTGCTGGCTGTAGTCGATGTTGATCGCGTTTGCGCCGCTGACGCAGGTTTTACCCATGCCGCGTGCGACGACTGCAGCGTGACTGGTCATGCCGCCGCGCGCCGTAACGATCGCCTGCGCCGCAACGATACCATGGAAATCGTCGGGACTCGTTTCTTGCCGAACCAGCACTACCTTCGTTCCCTCCCGCGCGAGTTCTTCGGCTTCGTCAGGACTAAACACGACCTGACCTTGTGCAGCGCCGGGACTGGCAGGAAGACCAGTTGCGAGAATTGTCGCGTTCGTTTTTGGATCGACAGTTGGGTGGAGAAGTTGATCGAGTTGTTCTGGCGTGACACGTTGGACCGCTGTCGCTTTGTCGATCAATTTTTCGTAGACCATTTCGACAGCGATACGCACAGCGGCGGCGCCACTGCGTTTGCCCGTACGAGTCTGCAACATCCAGAGCTTGCCGCGCTCGATCGTAAACTCGCAATCCTGCATGTCGTGATAATGCGTCTCGAGCAACTCACCGATTGAAGCAAACTGATCATAAACCTCGGGCAGTTCCTTCTTGAGCTGACTGATCGGATTGGGAGTGCGAATGCCGGCGACAACATCTTCACCTTGTGCGTTCAGAAGATACTCACCGTAGAGCTCTTTCTTGCCGGTCGACGGATTGCGTGTAAACGCGACACCGGTGCCACTGCCTGCTCCCATGTTGCCAAACACCATTGCTTGTACGTTGACGGCAGTCCCAAGACTGTCGGGAATCCGGTTAACTCGACGGTAGTCGATCGCGCGTCGACCCATCCAGGAATTAAAGACAGCAGCGATTGCTACGCGAAGTTGCTCATAAGGATCTTCGGGAATTGCGCTTTGCTCAGTAAGAATAATTTGCTTTTCAGCAGCGATGATTTCGCGTAGTGCTTCGGCGCCGAGATCAGTATCCTTTCCACCTTGAGTTTGCGCTTTGAATCGATCCAGCACTCGCTCAAATTTGTTATGAGCCACTCCCATGACGATTTCGCCAAACAACGAAGCGAAGCGACGATAAGCGTCGAGCGCAAATCTTAGATCGCCGGTCTGCTCGGCAAGTCCCTGGACTGTCTCTTCGTTTAGACCGAGGTTGAGAACTGTGTCCATCATGCCGGGCATCGAAAATGCCGCGCCTGATCTAACAGAAACAAGCAACGGGTTGCGTGGATCACCGAAACGCTTCCCGACCTTTTCCTCGATAGCTTTCAGTCCTTCTTTGACCTGCTCCCACATTCCATCCGGAAAGTTCTTGTCGTTATCGTAGTAAGCGTTGCAGGCCTCGGTTGTAACGATTAAACCTGGCGGAACTGGTAGGCCAGCGCGTGTCATCTCGCAAAGGCCCGCACCCTTGCCGCCTAACAAGGACTTATCGTCTCCTGCACCCTCTTCGAACAGATAGACCCACTTATTAGTTTTTACTTTGGTTTCCTCGGTAGCTTCTTCAATCACAGTGCTCATTTGTTTCGCAGAACCTCGTCGTTGGAATGTGTTTGTTGAATGATACGAACTTACATTGCTCGGATAGCAAGGCAGGTGATCAAGAGCAATGTATGTGCCGGGCCAAATTATCGCATTTTTGAACGATTAGGGAAGAGGAGCGCGAAAAATGTCTGATGTTGAGAGGAGGATTTACCAGTAAAGCGGGTGTCGGGAGGTGATAAGAAAAGAATTTATCATTTTTCATTTGCCAATTGAGCGACGGCCAGCGTTTAGTATTCAGCCTAAGCGTGCTTCAACTTAGGGGACCGCGAGCCGAAGCGACCGGATGATAAGCTCAACTCAGCGTCCCATGTCGACTTTATCATCCGGTCGCTACCGCTCGTGGTTTTCTAGTTGAAGCAGAGTCAAATTGTGAACTCAGCCCTCAGTACTCAGCACTCCGATAATCTTTCAGCCATTCGCGGCCTGGCGCACAGACGCGACGAAAGTTACACGACCAGCAGTGAAGCGCCGGTTTCACTGGAAACTGCTCGGGAGTAGAAGATGAAATGATCTGGAGTATCGCTTCGTCGATTGCTGCTTCGCACACAGTTTGTGACAACAGTTCCTCTGTCAGCTGAAATTCCACATTCGGTTCCAGGAAGTGCAGAGTGACCCGAATCGTCGCAGCTTGTAGTGATGGTAATAGCTCTCGAATTGCCAACGCATACGATTGCATTTGCAACTGATAATCGCGTGCTGTTGATCGCACAGCGTCATCTATGCTTACCGCTGTTGCGACGGCTTGAATGCGAGCAGCCGGCGCGTCAAAGTTGAAAGCAAACTGTGTGAACGTATGTTGACCTCTCTTGCCTTTCACCACAGAAGTGTTGACAGCCTGAACTGCAGTCGAGTTTTTTGGAATACTCGTTGACAATCGATTGGTTTTGAAATCAACGATCTCAATTTCGATCTCGCCCTTCCCATTTTTCGTGATCAACAACTTATCGATCACACCGCTCAGCACTCCTAACGGTCTTCGCAAACGAAAACTCAATTCACTCCACAAGCCTACATCGCTCGCAGGACTTGAATTCGAGGAGCCGTTGGTGGCCCTCCGCGCGCGCTCGACACGTGCGAACAGATCACTCTTCAGATAATTTTCAGCTAGAGGAAGTAATTCTTTGATGGCGACTTCGGTATCGATTTCAACCAATCGATCGGCGAGTTCTGCCTGTCGCAATCTAACAACCTCACCGAAGCTGTTGCGCAGGCAATCTTCCGCACGTTGATCCGACGAATAGAGTTCACAGAACCGATGTATCACTGCGCCTTTCAACGCAGCTGTGAGGTTAGCCGGGGGCTCCGGGGCTTCGGCGTTGTTCCATACAGCCAACTCGTCGGCGGAAGGAAGCTGCAAAACACGTTCGAAGTAATATTGGCGGGCACAACGCTGATAGTTGATCAACTGTGTGACGCTCAAACGATGTGTGCCCCGCGAGCGTTCTGGGTCAACTGATCTGAGCAGAGGGAAGATCGTTTCCAGGGAGTCGCTTTCGGCAAAGTTACTCTTGTCATCGACTATCGCATCCGCTTTCGGTGTGATGTTGTTTGGCAGCCCGAGATTAAGAGTGCGTTGAACGTGCACTTGAGCATTTATGTCGACGATGCCGCTTCTGCTCGCATTCTCCAGACCAAGTATCTGCCACACTGACTTCAACCATGAATCTTGTTTGCCGCCGAGTTTGCTGAGTTGGTCAGTTGCGCCGGAGAGTATCAGTCGATCACGCGCTCGAGTTGCTGCGACGTAAAGCAGTCGCATTGTTTCAAACTGCTCGCGCCACAACTGTCGCTTTTCAAAAGTTGTGAACGTGGTTCCGGCAACGAGCCGTCCGCGACCGTCAGGCACCTTCAATGTCAAACCTTGATGTCGATCAAGGAGAAATGAACTTTCAGCCGGTGCTCTCGTAAGGCGCTGCAGCTCCGGAAGGATCACAATCGGGAACTCCAAACCCTTTGCTTGATGAATCGTCATCAGCTTGACAGCGTTTGCGGCCTCATCGATCTGCCCTTCACTTTCGCGACTCCCGATTGCTTCAAACTCTTCGACATAACGAACAAAATCACGAATCAGATGATTGCCGGATTGTTCGAAACGCGACGCGAGTGTGAACAGGCGTTGGACGTTGGCAAGCCGCTGAGCGCCGTCAAAGTTCGCTGCGATAACTGCCAAATATTCAGATTCATCCACAGCGAAACGGAGTAGATCCTCGATTGAGTAATGATGCCGGCGTGTGACCAGGCAACTGATTAACTTCGCTGCTCTTTCCAGTAAGTCATGCTCTTGTTCACTGATGAATCCGATTTCTTGATGATCTCGCAGCGCAGAGTAGAGTCCCCGCGTTGATGTAAAGCTGGGTTGAGTTTCAGTTGTTTCAGTCAACCTT
>PSRF01000062.1 GCA_003175865.1 Blastocatellia bacterium | reverse complement strand
TCGATTTTCATATAACAAGAATAGAGAACCCAGAGCGGTAGCGATTGGTAGCTATTACTCACTTGATGGTGGTACCTACCCGTCGCTGGCACTCCCGGTTCCTTAATTCTTTTTCGCTGCTCTTGGTTTGCAGATATTCGAAGGCATGCTGACCGACAGAAAGACACAATCGGTAATCGGCAATTGGAAAAGGGCAATTGAACCTGAGGAATGCTTGAAAAAAAAGAACCTCACTCCGTTCCCATTCATCCTAGATGAATTGTCGCCCTTGCGTCCAACAATCAAACGCGCATTTGGCCTTACTTATGTCTATCTTGGTGAGCGCTTGCTATGTGGTTTGCGTGATAGCGCAAAGCAGCGTGGATCAAATGGTCTGTGGTTATTCACCACGAGTGAGTTCGTCGATAGCTTGGGCAGCGAGTTTGACGGTCTACCCAAGCATTACCTGTGGCGCAACGGAAATAAAGCATGGGTAATCTTAGCGTCGCGGCTATCTAACTTTGAGGAGTATGCGCTTAGGGCCTGCGAATTAATGCTGAGCAACGACCGACGAATAGGTCGAGTTGCACCTGGCAGGAAATAGGGGACAGGTGTCGGGGATCAAGGGTCGGTTCTACGTGCGACGTTCAGTGTTGGATGAACCAGTCCTGGCCACTGGTCCTTGTCCGCCCACACCCGACTCCCAACAAGTTATGACGCATCAAATTGAACTCAAACGAATCACGGAACCGCTCCTGGAAGCATTAGACGAAACCTTCAACACGACACACGGCATCTATCTCGACAGAAACACTTCTTTGGTTCAGACGCTGGCCAGTGTCTCAGCCGAAGAGGCTTCGCAGGCAATTTCGCCAGGCACAGCAACAATCGCTGCGCAAGTTGAACACGTGCGCTTTTATCTCGATGTGCTTCATGACGTGATTGCAACTAAACAGATCCCTAAAGTCGACTGGCGCGAGATCTGGAACACCGTGACGACGGTTAATTCTGATGAATGGGAGAACTCAAAGAGACGACTTGAACAAAGTCACCAGCGCGTCATGGACATGATTAATGAGCTGGATGACTGGTCCGGTGAATACGACATTGCAGGTGCAATATCGATTCTGGCCCACACAGCGTATCACCTCGGCGGCATCCGACAAGCGCTTGCCGCAGTGCGATCTCGTGACGCAGGTTCGCCTGGTGAAAGCAAGTTACTCTGATTATCCAGATTTTGATTTTCGCTACGACCATGATCAACTTTGACACCATTCAGGCAGTGCAAAGGCTTGCCGAAATAATCTGGAACTATCATCGGCTCAATCACGAGTTATCAAAGTCAGATACCATCCTGGTCCTTTGTAGCCACGACGAGGCTGTGGCAAAGCGAGGCGCTGAACTCTTCCTTGACGGTTGGGCGCCATTGCTGATCTTCTCAGGTGGTCTAGGTGCAATCACCAAACAGCTGTGGACAGAACCGGAGGCCGAACGATTCGCGAGGATCGCAATTCAGATGGGTGTTCCCGAGAACCACATTCTGATCGAACGAGCTTCGACGAACACTGGAGAAAACGTAAAGTTCACGCGCAAACTGCTGGCAAGCAAAGCACTCGACCCACAAAGCTTTATCGTGGTCCAAAAGCCATATATGGAACGACGCAGTTACGCAACCTTCAAAAAGGTTTGGCCCGAGAAACGGATCATAGTTACCTCGCCACAAGTTTCTTTCAGTGAGTATCTGGCTGCTTACTCGAATCGCGATCTGACCTCAGATGATGTCATCAGCATCATGGTTGGTGATCTGCAACGTATTCGGGAGTATCCGAAGCTTGGTTATCAAATTGAACAGGATATTCCTGATGAAGTGTTGAGAGCTTTTGAGGACTTAGTGGCGGCTGGTTTCAATAGACACCTTATTCGCGCCTAAGGCCTCCTCTGCGAATCTCTTCGTCCTCTGCGCCTCGGCGGTGAAAAAGCCAAGCACAAAAAACCAAACCGCTGAGGCGCAGAGGACGCAGAGAGTCGCAGAGAGTTAAGACTAGAAATTGACGCCTGCCGCCGCAAGTATCGCTTGAACCACCGCCAGGATCGCCTCACCCGCAATTAATCCCGACGCCAGCGGAATGCGAAAGTCAGACTCAGTTCTGGAACTGGTCTTGGCCCAGATCAGTTGCGCGACGCCACCCAGAATAAATGTCATCAACACCGCCGCTGGCAACAGCATTCCGATACCCATTGCCGCAGCCGATGGAATGAGCTCGCCCCACTTCTCTGCTAACAATGTCAATGTAATTCCTGCAACGATTCCAATCACCAGTCCAACAAGGCATCCAGGCGGCAGCGCATTGAAACCTTTAGTCAACAACTCCGCGAAGCCAGCCCACTTCACACTGATTGGCGACGACAATCCCTGGGGACCAATACCAAACTTGTTGCGCAAAACTGGGTAGACGATCGCGGTCGCCAGCGAACCAACGGGTGCCGCGATGAGTTGCGCGATTGTCAGGTTTCGAGGATTTGAACGAAGCAACTGACCAGCTTTGAAGTCCTGCATCAGCGCTTCCGACGTGACGGCGATTGTCCCAGTCAATCCACTCGATGACATGTTCACCGGAACGTTTCCGGGAGAAATAAAAGCGAAGACTGCCTGCATCATGTTTGACATAGCACTGATGGGTCCCCAGTTGGTTTCTCCCAAGACGCGTAAGCCAACCAACATCAGCGGAAGTGAAAGCAGCACGGCGATGAACGAAAGCCACACCGGTATACCCATGCTGAAGTACTGAACAAGACAAACCACAATCGTCATTACAATCGAACCGATCACAACCCACTGCATCGGGAAACTACGCTCGGATAGTTTGCTGCCTTTCAAACCGCGAAATGTTTTCACAATGAGATTCCATTTTAGAAACAACGAAGTCAGTCCACCTGCGACCATCAAACCTGTCGCCGGCCACATCACCCACCGTAGAGTTATCGGATACGTCTGTTCAGAGATCATCCCATGCGAGAATAAGTACGAAGGCAAGATAAACCAGCTGATGAACATGCCGATTCCCATAGCGAGACAGATACGAAAACCGACCAGCAAGCCTGAACCAAACGACAACAAACTCCAATTGAATCCAATGTTCATTGGTGCCATTCCAGGTAACAACCAGGTGTCAGGAAACAGTTTCAAAAAGCTCGTTGCGATCATCAGCGCGCCTGAAGCAAGACTGCCAAGGCCAAGGGCCTTAACTGGACCAGCCGATGCACCACTTGCTTTGCCTTCATGAAGAACACGAATTGTTTCGCCCGCAGCTAGGCCATCCGCATAAGTCAGGTTCTCTTCATCGATGTAATGTCGACGCATTGGAACGGCAAGCAGAATTCCGAGCAGACTCGCACTACAGAGCCAGAAAAATATTTGCCACGTGCCGAGATGAATCGCAGGAACCAGGAGATTCTTTTGATTAAGTAGATCAAATGCGGCTAGCAAGACACACATAAATGCGGTTTGGCCCGCGCTTGTTCCCATCGTTTGCACAATGTTGTTTTCTCGTGCGTTTGTTCCGGTGGCACGGAGGATAAGTGCGAGGACAATGAAACCAAGGAACGCCGAAACGACTGAAAGGTTGGGCCCGAATCCGAGTTTTAAAACGCAATACGGATATGCACTGCCGATGATCGCAGCGACAAAAAGACCAACAACGATTGAGCGGCTAGTAAGTTCCGGCCCAGTTTGCACAGCAACCTCTGGGATTGTTTCCGTTTTAGTTTCGATCATTAGTTCGCCTCAAGATGGGCTGATTGCGTCAGTTCACTCGGATAATACAGCAGTTACTAGTTCAGAACAGGTTGGGATGGGGCCAAGCGGTTGCTACTCTCATCTTATTAGGTCAGAACAGGTTGGGAAGGGGGCAAACGTTCGTTACTCTCATCTCACCAAACATTCAACGAGTGCGCCCGGTAATTATTCAACCTGCGTGTGGAGACTTAGCGCTCTGGTAGTATGTCTCAGCGGGGGCGCACTCGTTGAAATATTGCGTAAAGTGAGGTAGCGACCGTTTGCCCCCTTCGCGACCTGTTCTGATCTGGTGAATGATGGTAGGGCTGCTTGAATTTCTGATGATTTGCTAGAGATGACCGTTTGACTTGGCGAGATATTCCCTGAGAAATCGTCCAGTGTGCGATTGAGGTAGCTTCATGATCTCTTCCGGCGTCCCAGTCCCGACGACGTAACCGCCCGCTTCACCACCTTCTGCTCCGAGATCGATCACGTAATCTGCTGTCTTGATCACATCGAGATTATGCTCGATCACAAGTAGTGAGCCGCCGGCATCGATCAACGCACGAAACGCTGCGAGTAACTTGCTAATATCATCGAAGTGAAGACCGGTGGTTGGTTCATCGAAGATGTAGAGCGTCTTTGCTCCAGTGCGTTTAAGCAAGTGAGCCGCCAGCTTGATTCGCTGCGCCTCACCGCCTGACAAAGTCGTCGCTGACTGTCCGAGTCTCAGGTATCCAAGTCCGACATCGTCGAGCACTCGCAGGCGATTTGTGATCTTCGGCACTTCGCGGAAGAAACTGATTGCCTCGCGCACTGTCATGTTCAGCACTTCATGAACGTTGCGACCGCGATACCTGACATCAAGTATCTGTTGCTTGAAACGCGTTCCCTTGCATTCCTCGCAAACTAGTTCGACATCAGCCAGGAATTGCATCTCAACTGTAACCGTGCCGTCACCCTGACAAACCTCACAACGACCGCCAGGCAGGTTGAACGAGAAGTGCGAGGGATCGAGACCCCTTGCTTGCGCCTCTCGAGTGCCCGCAAATACTTCACGGATCCCATCGTAGACTTTTATGTATGTAACCGGATTTGACCTCGGCGTTCGACCAATTGGCGATTGATCCACAAGGATTACATCATCGATTAGTTGTCCACCTTCGATCCTTTGAAACGCGCCGACGTGTCCTTGCCACTCGCCTCGTAGTTTTTTCAGTCCTGCGTAAATGCAGTCGTGAATCAACGTTGATTTCCCTGAACCACTGACGCCGGTCACACAAACCAGCATATCGAGTGGAATCTCAACATCGATGGCTTTCAAGTTGTGCTCAGAAGCACCGAAAATGGAGAGCTTTCGCTTTTGGATTGTGCGGCGTTGTTTGGGTGCCTTAATTTCTGCGTCGCCGCGGAGATAACGAGCCGTCAACGAGGTTTCGTCTCGTATCAAACCAGGAAAATCACCTTCGTAGATTACTCGGCCACCAAGTTCTCCAGCTGCTGGACCAATATCGAGTATGTGATCGGCCGAACGCATCATCTCTGGATCATGTTCGACGACCAGAACCGTGTTGCCAATGTCGCGCAGGTTCTGCAAGAGGTGAATCAGACGTTCATTATCACGTGGATGCAAACCTATCGATGGTTCATCGAGTACATACAATGCGCCAACGAGCGACGAACCCAGGTTTGTCGCGAGCTGAATGCGTTGCGCCTCGCCACCGGAAAGAGTCGACGCGAGCCGGTCCAGCGTCAGGTAATCCAAACCAACGTCAACTAAGAACCGGAGTCGACGTTTCACTTCAAAAAGTATTCTGTCAGCGATTGCCGTTTGCTCTACCGATAATTGCAACTCGGAAAAGAACCGATCCGCATCCTTGATCGAAAGAGCACAAATGTCCGGCAAGGTTAGACCACCAACCTTTACGTCACGCGCTTCACGTCGTAAGCGACCACCTCCGCAGTCCGGACATAGTGTGTACCCGCGATACTTTGAGAGAAACACACGAACGTGGAGTTTGTACTTCTTCGTCTCCATCCATTCGAAAAAGCCGTGAACACCACCCCAATCGCCCTTTCCTTCAATGACTGCTTGCTGTTGTTCTCGCGGCAGTTGATTGAAAGGCACGGTCATCGAAATCTTTTCCGACCGGCAGAACTGTTTTAGTTCAGTCATCGCCCATTCATGCTGCGGCTTGGTCCAAGCATCGATTGCGCCTTCCTTCAACGACAATCCCGGATTCGGAATTACGAGATCAAGATCCAATCCGATGGTGTTACCAAATCCCTGACATGTCGGACACGCGCCAAACGGATTGTTGAAGCTGAATAGTCTTGGCTCAGGGGTCGCATAAATCGTCCCGTCGTATTTGCACTCAAAACGTTCAGAGAAACCCAGTCGTTGAGGTTCTTCCGCCGCCGTCTGAATAATTGCCGAGCCGTGACCTTCCTGAAATGAGATTTCGAGTGAATCAACCAACCGCTGTCGAACATCAGAACGAGCGGTCAGTCGATCGACGAGAACAAAAACGTTTTTGAAATCTTGTTTTGGAAAATCGTCGGGTGAATGCAAGTCAACGGTTTGTCCGTCAACTAACAAACGACTGAAGCCTCTTTGCATTAAGCTCATCACATGAGCGGTTACCAGTTGACGCGATGAACCACTGCCACGCCGGCGCGTCGAAGGCACTGAGGTTGATTCTGTTGATTCAGACACAGCCGGAAACAACACGTAAAAGCGAGTGCCCTCGGGGAGCTTCTGCAAAACCTCATCGGCCGCAGATTCTGGCGAGTCGCGATAAACCTGCCGACCACACACTCTGCAGAATGTTTGTCCAACACGGGCGAAGAGCAAGCGAAGATAGTCGTAAATCTCTGTTTGTGTTCCGACAGTTGACCGCGGATTGCGGGTAGAGTTTTTCTGCCGGATGGCGATAGCCGGAGCGATACCCTGAACTTCATCCACATCAGGCTTATCCATTCGCTCCAGGAACTGTCGGGCATATGCGGAAAGGGACTCGACATAGCGCCGCTGTCCTTCCGCATAAATGGTGTCGAAGGCGAGGGAGGATTTCCCTGAACCACTGACGCCAGTGACTACTGTCATCTGGTTGATGGGAATGGAGAACGAGATATTCTTGAGGTTATGAACCCGTGCTCCCCGGACTTGTATTGCTTCCTCAGGCATAAGAAACTTATTGCTGGGAGCGCAGG
>PSRF01000290.1 GCA_003175865.1 Blastocatellia bacterium | reverse complement strand
CATCTGCTGCACCTGATGGAGAGCATTCCTGCCGAAGTACTGACGAAGCCGAGAGTGGATCACAATTTGGACCAGATTGCCTTCAAACTCGTTCCGTCAACGGAACCAACAACCTTAGAGTACTTCGTTCGGGATTACGTCGATCACATGCGGCATCATCTTGATCAGATACTTGCGAAATAACAACACACCTTTGGAGTCAATTTTCATGGAACTAACGTACGAACAACTCAAGCACAAGACGGTGGCCGAACTTCGAGATATGGCAAAAGACCTGGATCACGAAGCGGTTAAAGGCTACACGCAGTTGAACAAGGAACACCTGGTGGTTGCACTGGCAAAGGCGCTTGGTATTCAACACGTGCATCACGACGTCGTCGGTGTCGACAAAGCTTCAATCAAAGCTCGCATCAGAGGTTTGAAAGTCAAACGCGCAGAGGCTCTAGCAGCACACGACCATGCGCAATTGAAAACGGTGCGTCGCACAATTCATCGTTTGAAGAGACAGATTCATAAAGCGACGGTTTAGTCGTAGTCAATTGTCCGTTGTCCGTGGTCAGTGGTCCGATGGCAGTTGTAATTGATATCGCGAATTCGTTTTTCACAAGGAACAAAAGTGATCTCCAGCAACGGACAACTGACTAGCGACAATCATCTTCATCATTGACTTTCGATAACGACTGGCATAAAAGCTCGTTCGCAATCTCTTCTTCAACAAAGTTCAATTCAAAAAGTGAGGTAGCTCATGAAAAAGGCTATCAACGTTACCGTCAATGGTGTCGGTCATAACGACGAAGTGGAACCGCGGATGTTGCTCGTCCACTACCTTCGCGATGTACTCGGCCTTACGGGTACACACGTAGGGTGCGAGACGTCATTGTGTGGCGCTTGCACAGTCCTGCTCGACGGACAAGCCGTCAAATCCTGCACCATGTTTTCAGTTCAGGCAGACGGAGCTTCAGTAAAGACTATTGAAGGCTTCGCATCGAACGGAGATTTGCATCCGGTCCAGGAAGGATTTTGGGAGCGTCACGGTTTGCAATGCGGTTATTGCACACCAGGGATGATCGTCAGCGCCGCACAGCTGCTCGATCGAAACGCCAATCCATCGCGTGAGGAGATCTGTCACGGACTCGAGGGTAATCTTTGTCGCTGTACTGGGTATCAACACATCATTGAAGCAGTCGAGTATGCTGCCAAGAAGGCTGCCGGTTAGCAAGCGAACAAGACTTCAACAAACAAGTTTGGCTGGGAGGTTCTCCATGGCTGACAAGTACGTCGGACGACGTGTCAAAAGGACTGAAGACCCACGTCTAATCAAGGGACTTGCTCACTACGTCGATGACATCAAGTTACCTGACACATTGCACGTTGCGTTTGTCCGTTCTATCTACGCCCATGCACGCATCAACAATGTAGACGTCTCCGAAGCACTGAATGTGCCCGGTGTCGTTGCCGTGTACACGGGGAAAGATGTAGCAGACAAAGTTGGACCAGTGCCCTGCGCGAGTGCTCTTCCAGATTTAAAGGTGCCGGACCACCGTGTGTTGGCGAAAGACAAGGTCTACTTTGTTGGTCATCCAATCGCGGCCGTAGTGGCAACTGATCGTTACGCAGCCCGCGACGCGGTCGATCTAGTGATGGTTGACTATGACGATCTTCCTGCAGTTGTTGATGTGGAACAAGCAGCAGCAGGCAGCACTGTCATTCATGAGAGTTTTGGCGACAACATTGCTTACAAGATGAGTTCTGGTGAGGGCGATATCGAAGCTGCGCTGTCTTCGGCTGACAAGGTAATCAAACAGAGGATTCTGCATAGACGCCTGGCACCGATCGCGATGGAACCGCGCGGTGTGTTAGCTCGCTATTATCCTGGTGAAGAAGAATTGACCGTTTGGTCATCAACTCAAATTCCGCATCTCTTACGCACGCAACTCGCGTTGATGATCGGCATCCCAGAAAACAAATTGCGCGTGATAACACCCGAAGTCGGAGGTGGCTTTGGCTCCAAACTGAACGTGTATCCGGAAGAAGCGTTGCTTGGCTGGATTTCAATGCAACTCGGAAAGCCCGTGAAATGGATCGAAACTCGAAGAGAGAACATTCAAGCAACGATTCATGGTCGTGGACAGGTGGGTGACATCGAAATTGCCTGCAAGAACGATGGCACGTTGCTCGGCTTGCGCTATAACGTCATCGCTGACCTTGGCGCTTACCATCAACTCCTAACGCCTGCAATTCCCACGCTCACAGGTCTTATGCTATCGGGCGCGTACAAGATTCCAGCAATTCAAATAAACATTACTGCGTGCTTCACGAACAAGATGGCCACTGATGCTTACCGTGGCGCCGGACGTCCGGAAGCAACGTACGTTGTCGAACGCGCACTCGATCTGGTTGCTGCCGAGCTAGGTGTAGACCCGGCCGAAGTACGACGTAAGAACTTTCCAGCCGCAAACGAGTTTCCATTCCACACAGCTACGGGTCTCGACTACGACAGTGGCGATTACGAAGCAGCGCTTAACAAGGCCCAGCAGATCGTCGATTACAAAACGTTGCGTGAGGAACAAAAGCGATTGCGCGCAGAAGGACGGCTCATCGGAGTTGGCGTTTCAACATATGTTGAGATTTGTGCACTTGGACCATCTCAGGCAATGCCGGCGGGCGGTTGGGAAAGCGCAACTGTTCGCATTGAACCAACCGGCAAGGTCACGATTCTAACCGGCGCATCACCACATGGTCAGGGACAGGAAACCTCGTTCGCGCAAATTGCAGCTGATGAACTCGGTGTCGACCTCAACGACGTAACAGTCATTCACGGCGATACAGGTGTGGTCCAATACGGAATTGGAACTTTCGGCAGTCGCGCTACGGCGGTTGGTGGCACGGCGGTTTTAGTCGCGATCCAGAAGCTGAAAGCAAAGGCGAGCAAGATTGCAGCACACATCCTTCAGACCGACGCTACGCGCCTTTCATTCGAAGGAGGCAAGTACTCATTGGAAAAAGCTGCAGCTTCAGCAGCAGGGGCCTCTGAACCAGTAGTTCCTGTTGGCGAAGCACCGGCCGCGGCACTGCCCGAACCCGAAACAAACGGTCGAACCAGTCTAACAATTCAGGAGATCGCACTTGCCGCGCACCTCGCCAAAGAATTGCCACCGGATACGGAGCCAGGTCTTTCGGCAACCTATTTCTTCGAGCCTAAGAATTTTACCTTCCCGTTTGGAACGCACATCGTTGTCGTGGAAGTAGATCGAGAAACTGGTGACATAAAGTTCCTTCGTTATGTAGCTGTCGACGATTGCGGCAAGGTCATCAATCCGATGCTGGTCGATGGACAACTCCATGGTGGCATTTGCCAGTCAATCGGCCAGGCGATGTATGAGGAGGTTGTCTACGATGAACAAGGACAACTCGTATCTGGCACTTTGATGGACTACGCACTACCGCGAGCGTCGCACGTCCCGAACTTTGAGCTCGATCGAACGGAAACACCATCACCTGTAAATCCACTCGGCATTAAGGGCGTAGGTGAGGCGGGAACGATTGGAGCGACACCTGCAATTGTAGGCGCGATCGTTGATGCACTTTCACCGTTTGGTGTTAAGCATCTCGATATGCCAATCAAACCGGAAACGATCTGGAAAGCTATCAACACCAGTCACTGATCATTTGCAATTGCAACCGAGTGAGGAGTGAATCATGATCCCAGCCCAATTCGATTACCAGGTTCCCCAGAGTCTTGAAGAAGCCATCAGGTTGCTTGCTCAGGATCCGGACAGCATAAAAGTCCTCGCTGGCGGCCACAGTTTGATCCCTGCAATGAAACTGCGCCTTGCTCAACCGCAATTGCTGGTTGATATCGGGCGGATTAAAAGTCTCTCCTACATTAAAGAGGAAGGCGATCAAATTTTGATTGGAGCAACTACTACTCACTACGAGCTTGAGTCATCTGAGCTGTTGAAATCGATTTGTCCATTGCTTCCTGCATGTGCAAAGTCCATTGGCGATGTTCAGGTAAGGAACAAGGGAACGATTGGCGGAAGTCTCGCTCACTCGGATCCAGCCGGCGATTGGCCTGCTGCCGCGTTAGCACTTAATGCCGAGATGGTGATCGTTGGACCAGGGTTGGAACGCGTTGTGAAAGCCGCGGACTTCTTCGTCGATTTGTTGACCACCGATCTCAAACCCGGCGAGATTCTTCGAGAAATACGTATCAAGAAACCCACCGGTCGTTTTTGTCATGCTTATCAGAAGGTCCCGCACCCCGCGTCCGGTTTTGCTGTCGTTGGAGTTGCAGTCAATCTTGTTCTGAATGGAGCTGGCGATTGTGAAGCTGCAACGATCGGCATCACAGGCGTAGGTACAAAGGCATATCGCGCAAATGGTGTGGAGACTGCACTCACTGGAAGAGCACTTGACGCAGCGACCATTGAGGTGGCTGCAGAACATGCATGCGATGGTGTCGATGCAAACTCAGACCTGTACGCTTCGAGTGAATATCGCTGTCAATTAGCACGGGTCCACACCAGGCGTGCAATTGAGGCAGCAGTAGCAACCAGGTAGTCTTTGGAGCGCGGCGGCCTATAGAACCGAATGCGGTAGCGGCCGGATGATAACTTCAACACTCAGTGTCGTCTGATAAAGTTGAAATTCGCATCCGGGCGCTACCGCTCTCGGTTCTATAGGCC
This sequence comes from Blastocatellia bacterium, assembly GCA_003175865.1. Taxonomy (GTDB): domain Bacteria; phylum Acidobacteriota; class Blastocatellia; order Pyrinomonadales; family Pyrinomonadaceae; genus PSRF01. The sequence goes on along the minus strand of PSRF01000290.1, from coordinate 2,811 downwards.
GCCCGACACCCAAGAGTTCGAGATGAAAGTCGAAGGCGTGCAACACATTGATGCTCCACGCGCAAAGGTCTATCAGTTACTGGTCGATCCAGTAGGCCTGTCCCGTTTTATACCTGGTTGCGAGCAACTCGAGCGCACCGGAGACAATACATTTGCTGCAACTCTCAAAGCAGGTGTGGGCTCAATAAAGGGAACTTTCAAGAGCACAGTCAAGCTTGAGGACCTTCGACCGAATGAGCACTTTCGAATGGTTGTTGACGGCAAGGGGGCACCAGGATTCGTCAAGGGCTCAGGTGATTTGGATCTCTCTGATGAAGACGTCGGAACTTCGGTGAAGTATTCAGGCGACATCCAAGTGGGCGGCACGATCGCGAGTGTGGGACAGCGGATGATCCAGGCGACAGCGAAAATGATGGCGGTCCAGTTTTTTACTTCGCTTGAGAGGGATGCAAAACCATCTGGCGATACCTCAAGTGCACCACCTCCCAACTTTTTTCGGAGAGCCCTGAGTTGGATCTCAGGGTGGCTACGCGAATTCTTCCGCAAGCGTTAACCAGACTTTACGGGGCTGAAGAGATTGTGTGAAGAATAAGAGGCGGCTTCACTCCCAGGAGTGGAATGTTTATAGCCTCGACGCACTTACCCCTTTGCTCCGTTCGGAAGAGCGCCAATGCTAACGACACTGAGAGCTAACGTGTTGCCGCTCTTCCGAACGGAGTAAACATGATGAGGCAAAATGGCTGCAAATATTCCACTGCGCCGAGTGAAACCGCCTCTTCAACACAATCTCTCGAAGCTTGGTGTCTATGCAGTTTTGGACACTTACTCTGACTGTTTTCGCGCCTTTGCGATGAAGTCCTCAATGTCCGACATCTTGCGCGGCAGCGCCTCACTCATCCAGCGCACACCCTCTTCAGTAATGAGCATGTCGTCTTCAATCCGCACACCAATTCCTTTGTACTTCTCAAACGCGGGCTTCACCGCCGCTTTGAACTTGTCCCAGTCCTCCTGCTTCCATCCAAGCGGCAGATAGTCGAGAGCATCCGGACGAATGTAAATACCCGGCTCGTTCGTAAAAACCGCTCCTGGTTCGAGCTTCGCTGGCCCACCTACGTCGTGCACATTCATACCTAACCAGTGACCCGTCCCATGCATGAACCAAATGCGAGGCTGATTTGAATTCAAGTCTGTGATGAGGCCAAGCTTCAACAGACCTTGCTTCACAACGTCTGTTCCTGCACGGTTTAGGTCTGATAGTGTGGCTCCAGGTTTGGCAGCCTTCGCCACCGCCTCCTGTGCATCGTAAACAATTTGATAAACCTCTGCCTGGGCAGGTGAGAACCGACCATTTACAGGAAATGTCCTTGTTATGTCAGCAGAATAATGCTCGTACTCCGCGCCAACATCCATCAACAACAACTCACCCGACTTCACTGGTCCCTGTGAATCAATATAGTGAAGTGTCGTTGCGTTTGGCCCACAACCAACAATATCCGGGTATCCCCAGTTGTCAGCATTTCGCAGTTTGAATGTGTATGCCATGATTGCGTCGACCTCATACTCAAATTTCGCATCACCAGCCATTGCCCAGGCACGTTGGTGTGCCTCAGTGCTGATGTCGATCGCATGCTGCATCAATCGCAGTTCCATAGCTGATTTACGCAAACGCAGTTGCGCAAAGATGGGCCCTGCATTCTTGATGCTGTAACCAGACGCAATCTGGGCCCAATCGGCGGCGAATCGCTGCTCTTGTTTGTACTCTCTGCTTTCAGCAACTGCCGGCAGCAGCAGATAGAGACCAGCTTCGTTCTTGCCAGCAGCATTCAACATCGGTTCGAAACCATTTCCGTTTTTCATCTCTGTGCCTGGAGGCAAAGTAGAACTGAAAATGTTTTCGTCCTTTGGCCTGTACGGTTGACGGTTGCGAATCGCCCTGAGGAATGGTTCAAACTCCGTTGCTTGCCATATCTCCTTGATACCTGAAATGTCTCGCGCTTCTTCCGGGCTGTACATGTGACCGGTCCATGTTTCCGCCATCGGATTGCGCTTCGGCAGAAAGAGGATTTCGGGCGTTTGTGAATTGCCTGGCAGGATGACCAACGTCGCACCTTTTTGTTTGAGGTTTGTGAGGTAATAGAGATTGTTTTCCTGACGATACGGATAATCCACATCGTTCGTGTAAACACGCGGCTCAGTGCTAAACAAAATGAGCATCGAGCTTGGGCCAACTGCCTGGGCCACACGTGCACGCCGCTGTGATAGTTCGGTTAGTCGCTCCTCGCTAGTGAACGTCGGGGCAGGTGGTGTGACGCGAACTACAGAAGGCACGCGCAGTTCCCTGCCCGCATCAGCGTGCGACGCAGGCGTCAACATCAGAGCCAAAGCAACGCTCGCCAATGCGACTAAGAAGAATTGTAGATTGAGACACTTTTTCATAGGTTTCTCCTTATGGAAACTTGGTTGCGACCACTGCGCGAGCAACGCAGGTTCGGAAAACTGGAGGATTAAGTACTACGGCGTTGGTGGTACTTTCTTTCTATTTGGTCGTTGACCTGGATACAGGATCTGTCTACGCCCGTGCGCATCGATGTAGACGCGCATGCCGTCGGGTGTGGTGATCAACTGCGAACCGTCGGGAAAGTTTCTGATGGTTGCGCCGCCCGGTCCTGTCCTGATTGTCGGCGCTCCGTTTCTTCTGCTCGGGTTACCCGGTTCAGGAATATTAGGCTCCGGAACTTCCTGCTCACGATGACCTTCGCTCGTCTTCGGCGGCGGCGTTGGGGCCTGGACCGTGACGGTTTTTGGTTCCGG
>PSRF01000090.1 GCA_003175865.1 Blastocatellia bacterium | reverse complement strand
TTTTTTCCTACAGAACTTTGTGATCAGCGATTTCTAAACTTTGAACTTCTATTATTTCGACCGGACAATAGCGCGATCATCATCACGAGCTCGCCCGCGCTGATTGGTTTTGCAATGTGCATTTGATAGCCAGCAGCCAGTGCCTGCTTGCGATCGACGTCCCTGGCGTAGGCAGTCAACGCTGCCGCCGGCGTTTTTCCTCCTTTGTCTGGAGGAAGCGCGCGCACTTTGCGAATCAGGTCATAACCGTCTTCATCCGGCATCGCGATGTCGCTAAGCAATATGTCTGGGCGCCATTCAATCAGTCTTGACAGGGCTTCGCGAGCAGAGGTGCAGGTTTCCACTTGAGCTCCAGTTCGCGCAACCACTGTACTGATAATCTGACGTGCCTCGGGCTCGTCATCGACAATAAGAACTCGCAGGTTTTCCAACGATCGAACGTCCGCGTAGTAGTTGAACTCGCCACTCTGCGCAGACGGTACAGGCTCGACTCCTCCAGTCAAAAGAGGAAACGTCGCCGCAAACGTCGCACCCTTTCCGACTCCCTCGCTTTCGGCAGCAACTGTTCCACCATGCAATTCAACCAAATGACGCACAATCGCCAGGCCAAGTCCTAATCCTCCAAAATTCCTTGTTGTCGAGCTATCCGCCTGCCTGAACCTGTCGAATACCCAGGGCAGAAATTCCGGATCAACTCCCTTGCCCGTGTCTTTCACAATCACCTTAGCGTTTCCCCCGCTGCGCTCGAGCCGAATGAAGACCTTTCCACCGCGAGGTGTAAATTTCACGGCATTCGAAAGTAGATTCCAAATAACTTGCTGCAAGCGAGCTGAATCTGCGGAAATTGCACCAATTCCTGGTTGTACTGAGTATTCAAGCAAGATCCCCTTTGCATCTGCCGCGGGTCTCACAACATTGATCGCTGCTCGGGTCACCGAAGAAATGTCTACTGGCCTCACCTCTAAATCAAGCTTGCCCGAAACAATGCGCGAGACATCCAACAGGTCATCGATCAGTTGAGCCTGAATCTTCGCATTTCGATCGATCGCCTCGAGACCTTGATTTAACACCGAATCATCACGCTGCTCTTCACGCAAGATGCTGGACCAGCCGAGCAATGAGGTGAGTGGGGTCCTTAGTTCATGAGAAAGTGTCGCGAGGAATTCATCCTTGATTCGATTTGCTGCCTCTGCTTCCGAGCGTGCCCGTTCAGCACGTTGCAATAATTGCTCGCGTGCCTCTTCCGATCTCTGTAGTTCGCCGATGTACCTGGAGAGCTCTTCCACATGACGCCTTGCCGCGTCCGCCTGGGCCACTGATACTTCAATATTCTTCAGATAGGTTTGATAGGTGAAGCAGATGATCAAAATGATCGGGACTGTAGCTACAACCGCGTAGAAGCCGTAAGTCTGGATCAGAATGGCAATAATTCCAGCGGCAGACGCTCCTGCAAAATATGTGACGGATGTCCACAGGTAATATGTCTTCCAAGTGGACCACGCAGATTCTTTGATCTTGTACGACTTCTCGACTGCGATGAGACTGGTATTTGCGATGTACTGCACCAGGGCCATCAAACAAATGGCAAGAAAGAAATTTGCTGAGAATCCTTCAGTGATAATGCCAACTGCTGGTCCAACTGCAACACGCAGAACTGTTACGGTGAAGAATGTAGAGATGGAAAGGATTGCAGAATTAAAGAGTATAGTCCGTGGACGTTTACTGATAACGAGTGTTGCGGCAACACCTTCAAGTGCAGAAACCAGAATCGCTGCTGCCCCACCGAACAACAACATGGTCAGAAAAACAAAAGTGTCAGCAACCGTTATGCGACCACTCACTCTTGGTATCCTGATCGCAATCAGCGAACTCGAAGCGACCATCAACGCGAGAAATACAAATCGCAAGTCAAGTTCGCGAAACGGCAATTCGAAGACTGCGATGAAAACGATCGCGGCACCTGCAGTTACCAGCGACCACATGTATCCCTGCCGGAATTGATGTCGATTGACATTGATTTCTGCCGCACTCATTGGTCACCTCGATGGAAGCGTGTTTATAGAACTCGAATTCCCTTCTCCAGGAACCAAGCCAAAAAATCGATGCCTGATACGAAATGAACTCGGCAAAGAATGCCGATGCGGGAGCTAAAGATGCCGCAAAAGACGTAGGTCAATAATTCAAACAGTCGGTACCGTCGTCAGGCGTGGCCGCCATTGACGCACTGGTATCGCCATTAAGCATCGCAGATTGAGCACTAGTAACAAGATCTCCGGTGATAACTCCGTCACCCGTAATGACTCCGTCACCGGTGATCACACCATCAGATAGCCAGTTGCCGTCCGACAAGACATCTTGAAGCAACTGACTGATCGGCATAAACGGTAAGCCATCTCCAGTAATCACTCCGTTGCTGATCAGAATCTGATCGCCAGTAATTACACCGTCTGAAAAGAAGGATGGGTCAAGACTCTCGGCAAAGTCGCCAGTGATTACGCCATCGCTAAGTAGTCTGCCAAGCGAGTAGTCCATTTGATACTTTGTGAGCAGATCTGAGCCTGTGGCGTAAGTCTTATGAAGGACGATGCCTTGAGACCATGTAAACGTTTGGTTCGCAATTGTGGTGTTTGCAGCAGGAGGATCGGAAGTAAGTAGCGGCGAGCCGACCGTCGTCGTCGCACTGAGATCCGTCCGCACTGCTTTTGCGAGTTGCACAGCACCGTCGACGTTTATTTGGCCCGCACCCTGTTCCAGCATATTGAACCCGGCCAACGGTTGTGCCGAGTACATCATCAAGATTTTTACCAAATTGGGTGTGAGTTGCGGATTCGCTTGCAGCATGAGTGCCGCCGCTCCGGCTGCAACAGGTGTCGCCATAGACGTACCGCTCAAGTACATCATTTTTCGATTGTCGATGTGACTAACACCAGCATCGAGATCCGGGTTCTGTGTAACCAACAAATTGTTGTCTGCTTCAGCATCGATCAGTCTGTTTCCAGGCGCGACGATGTCGGGCTTGATCAGGTTATCGTACTGCCTCACTCCATTGTCATCGGTACTAAAACTTCGCGTTGGCCCACGAGAACTAAACGAAGCGATGCCATCATCATCGCGAGCGTCTGTGCCAAACGTATTCGACGCTCCAACTGTAATCGCTGACGGCTCGATACCCGGTGAATGGATATGACCGTAGACTTTATTTCCATCGCTGTCTTTTCCATTGTTACCCGCAGCGGCAAACACAACGACTCCCGCGTCGACTAATCTACGCACAGCGCGGCAAATAGGATCGTTCACATACGAGTCGACAGCGGGCATTCCCAAACTCATGTTCACGATTCGAATGTTGTAGACACTGCGGTTGGTTGCAACCCAATCGAGCGCACGCAACACCCACGCAGTGGTGCCCACTCCGTCAGAGTTCAACACACGCAGATTAATCAAATTCGCGTTGGGCGCCATGCCCAAGTAATCACCATTCGCGATGCGACCGTTGCCTGCTGCCAGTGAAGCGACGTGAGTCCCATGTCCGTACGGATCATCAGTCCGACCTTCGTCAGTGTAGTCCTCACTGTAAACAACCCGAGTCGAGTTTGTACTACCGAGAAGCGACCGGTGTTGGGCGTCCATTCCTGAGTCTAGTATTGCGATTCCGATGCCAGTTCCATCCAGTGTGAAACCATTGTTCAGCGCAGCGGCACGCGCCTGACTGGCACCGGTTGTCAGTGATAGATGGCCCAGAGATCGAACCTCGCGGTTCAGAGACACGTAAGCGACGTCGCTACGATTAGCGAGCGCCGCCGCAGCTTGCGCCGGTAACGTGACGGCTCGAACAACGAAATTCCTGAAGTGCCGAATGTTACTTCCGCCAGAGTTCTCGAGTGTGGTGTCTAACGTTGTGTCCTGGCTTGGAGCTGGTTGGACAATGACGCGGATGAGATCTGCGCCGTGCCCACCTTCAACTTTCTGAACAATGTCTTTCGAGATCTTGCGCCGCTGAAGTGCGGACGAACTCGGTTCAGCGTGGCTGTGAGCTGTGAAAGTGAGTAGGGAGAAAAAAAGCAGCGACAAAACTCCGCTGCAGAGGAGGGGGTAAAAAAACCTCTTCATCTAAAACTCCGAGGCCGTACGAGGATTCAGCTCCGGGCAGAATACGGCCAAAATGGACGAATCAAAGGGATTCGAAGTCAGACAAATGGGGGAAGTGCTCCGTCGGGGGCGGACAGTGTAGCAAAGAGCAAAAACTGTTTCAACGTTTAAACCTGTGAAGAAAGTGTGTCGGAGCTCCCCCTTCCCTAGAGGGTGACGGCTCGGATCGCTTTTTATAGCGGGCTGTCCAATCCAAGTTGTCGCAATAACAAAACGAAGACGGGCGGTCGCACTCGATGCAGTCATCAATAGCCGCTAATTTCAAACGTGCCTGACTTTTTGTCCTTCTCTTGCCCGTCCTTTAGCATGGTAACCTCAACCTTGTAGCGTCCGTTGTTGAATCCTCGCGGCGGCAATGTAATCCAAAACACTGCAGGTCGACTGCCTTCCACTTCAAGAGTTTTCTCGGCGCCTTGCACAAGAGTGCCGGCAGTCTGTCCTTCAACATCGTCGTAAAGCACTCGAAACTTCGCATCTACCTTACCGCCGTTGTTAGCGATCTCAGCGATTGCGTAAATCTTACCGCTGGGCTTGAACGTTTTGACCTCATTCTTCCCGTCTTCGCTGTCGCTGATCTTCAGACTGCGAATGTTTGCAGTCGTAAAATTACAGGCAAGCAACACGGCAACGAGTAGACCGCCCGCGAGCGCAGAGTCCAACCTGATTCTTCGCATGTCTTTCTCCTGATTTGGAATTGTTTAGCTACGGTAAATTAGCTAAGCGAAACAGAACTAGCAACCAAAAAACTTTGAAGTGCGACCTTTGTTTAAAGCACAGGAGGTCAAAAATTCAACCTGTCGCAATAACAAAGCGACGCCCAGCCGCCGCACTCCAAAGGGCCTGTGGCATTCCAAAGCTAGTGAAATAGCAAGTCTAATGGTTGATAACTACCTGTTCAGGTAGGTGATTGAAGTGCGGCGTCGCGGCAATACTTAAGGATCGCTGTAACAAAGCGCGCCAGGTCAACTCACTCCAAGGAGGCTAAATCAATCGCTCCCGAAGTGCTTTCGCTACGGCCTCTGTCTTTGAATGGACTTGCAATTTTGAGTAGATATTTCTGAGGTGGAAGGACACTGTGTTGGGTGATACACCAAGCTTCTCCGCCGCTGTCTTGTAAAGATGTCCATCGACAAGCAACTTGAGGAGTCCCGTCTCCTGTTGCGTGAGGTGATAGTCAGCGCGTTCCGGAGGTTGAAAGTCGCGAAACAGCTTCACTACTCGCCGCGCTACTTCTGGCGACATTGGAGCACCGCCTCCTGCAACTTCTTTTAGCGACTCCAATAGACGCGCCGGAGGAGTGTTCTTGAGAAGGTATCCCGACGCCCCTGCACACAACGCTGCAAACACATTGTCGTCGTTGTCGTAAACAGTCAGTGCCATTATTGGTACCGAAGCAAAACGTTCACGCAGGATTCTGATTCCTTCTATGCCTGACATTCCAGGTAGACCGATATCAGTCAGGATTACATCTGGAGGCAAGCTTCCAATTTTTTGAAGTGCTTCCTCCATGGTCCTAAAGCTGTTTGCACAATGAAACCCTTGCGTCCCATTGATTAGCATCTTCAAACCTTCGCGCACTTCACGGATGTCTTCGATTATGACGACGTCTAGACGTGTCTCATCCGGTGCAGCAACTGCCGGTTGCAACTTGGAAGGCATGTTCGTTGTGCCTACTGCGTTGTTATAGGAAGGCCGATCAAAGTTATACACAAATCGCGTTGGTGTCACCTACATGTTTAGGTTGGGGACGAGCGGATACGCTGATTGTGGTCTAGCTCGTCGCGGTATCTACAAACGACCTGGTCGATACCAATGCAGCGAGCACGTAACACGCGCAGCCCATCAACATCGCAGCCTGAAAACCGGACATCAATGCCACAAAGACTGTGGCAATCGAGCCGATCACCGACATCACTCCGTTCAAGCCCCAGTAGAATGGTGGCTCGGGAAGTGATGTGCCTGTTCGTCGCAATCCACTTGGGAATGGCATTCCCATCACCAATCCCAACGGCGCGATCAATACCATCGCACAAATGATTCTTGCCCAAAGCGGCAGCCACAACAAGGCAGGAACTAAACGTGGTAATGCTAGTGCTTCGATGCTTCCGATCGTCGCGACAGCAACACACGCCACCCACATCGGCACACGTCGACTGATCGCACTTCCAATTCCGCCCATTGCTAATAGGGTGAAAAGCAGGACGGACAACGTAAAGATCGGATGTCCAACCAACAGAATTAAATTCTGCAGCAGCGCGAGTTCTATCGCGATAAAACCAAAACCCAATGCGGCGAAGTAGATCAACGAACCAGCATATGGTCCGACCTTCGATTGGCCGTTCCATCCAAGTCCCGCCAATATCAGGAGCATTACAATGCTGGGTCCAAGCAGCCACCGCAACAACGAATCAGCAATCGCGCTGGGCATTCCGTACGGTCTCTCAATGGCGAAGTAAAAAGGACTGTCGTCTTTTACCGGACCAACAAAGCGCGGTGACTGTTGTTCGTACTGAGCTAGTGTAATTTTTCCGGCGAGAACCTCGCCGATCAATGGTGGGTTTGGTCCTCCGGGCATGATGAGTGGTTGCGCCTGAGTCCACTTGTCTTTGATCTCTGTGAGCTCCGACGGCGTGAACGGACGCTTGCGCAACATGAACAACATCTGAGGAGGCTGATTTGGATTCGGCTTAGCCTGCTTCTCGATGAGCGTGACGATTCGTTGTGCAGCCGCTTCTGGTCCAAGGTTGGAAACGGAGTTTGAAACCAGGCGCGGCACATCAGAGTCCCAACGAAGTATGACGAGCAGGCCGTCGTCCTTCAAGTGATCGTAGTAAGCGCGAAAAGCTTCTGCAGTGTAGAGGTAGTTTTCCGAAAGAGATAAGCCACCCGACGCAACAGAAGCCCACGAGTCAACAAAGCCAAGCAGAATGACGTCGAACTTTCGATCGGTGCGACTGATGAAATTGCGACCCTCACTTTGAATCGTTTCCACGTCCGGCCGATCGTATAGATTCGCTGCGCGCGCGCCGTAGTGCCGAACAAACTTCAGCATCAACGGATTCATTTCGACAGCTGTTACCTTGCGTCCACCGGAAGCAAGTGCAGCAACAACGTCGGGCCCGCCGCCCGGTCCGATGATCAAAGTTTCGGCATTGGGAAGGAGTCGGAACGGAAGTGCACGATAAGAATCGCGAAGGTCACGCGCACTTTCGATTCGTCCATCCCATTCGCGTATTCCCGTCCATGCGTCTGAGTCGATAAAGAGTCGCGCCAATTCACTTCGGTCGATA
>PSRF01000277.1 GCA_003175865.1 Blastocatellia bacterium | reverse complement strand
ATTCAGTGGCCACCCCTTCAATCGGAACGTTGCCAGTGTCAAAAGGGCGGCCACGGAGTGCCGCCCCTACAGTAACTTCTTTATTGTCTCTCGATAACTTCGCACTTCATCTTCCGCACGTTCATCGGTCCAGCCCAAAAACTCCTTCGCAATCTTTGCCGCTCGTTCGTCCACTCCAATTCCGAGATGAGCCTCCAAACCAAGCATAGTCCTTCGCATCAGTACGTCGCCGAGTGTTGAAGCAAACTCACTTTTGAAACCGAACAAGATTTCTGCGGCAATCGCGTTGCCGGCTTCGTTCAAGGGCTCAGCAAGTCGTTCATCAGTATCTGCCAACGCCAAAACGTTGCTTGCGCGCGAGCCATAAATCCGTTGCAATCGTTGCTGTAATGGATCATCTGTAAAGGCAAGACCATCTGCACCTGGCAACCTAACTTCAGCCGTACGACAGCCGGGATTCTGCCGACCTAACTTTTCAAACAATAGATCGACGCACTGCTCAGCGAGATTGCGATAGGTCGTCAATTTTCCACCAACAATTGAGACTAGATTGCTCACACCTGGATGCTCGCGGATGAAATGTCGTCGCGTGATGCTCTGCTCGTCTTTTTCAGCAGTAAAGGGAAGCGGACGTACACCGGAATAAGTGTAGAGAATGTCGTCCCTGGTGAGTTGTGCAGCAGGCAAGACTCTATTTGCTTCTTTTAGCAGATACTCAATCTCTGAGTTTTCGGCAGCGACCAGATCCGGATCTCCGTCGAAGCGAATGTCAGTCGTGCCGATCAGGATCTTATCGTTCCAGGGAATGATGAAGAATGGACGTCCGTCTGACTGGGCTTCGACATATATTGCGTCATTAAGTGGAAACGGTTTGACGACGATATGACTTCCCTTTGTCCCGCCGATCAATCGTTCTCCAGGTGCTGATCCGTTTTGGAGAACTTGATCGATCCATGGACCCGCCGCATTTACAACGAAAAGTGGGCGGGCTGCATGTGCTGAACCAGAACTGTCAATGAACTCTACAGCTTCGACCCGTTTGCCCTCTAAGCGCAGCCGAATTACACGCGCATATGTCATAACGGCAGCGTCATTGCATTGCGCGTTCAGAACGTTTTCGACAACCAATCGCTCGGGAAACTCTACTTGTGCATCGTAGAAGAGTGCGGCTCCATTTAGATCTGATGTACTCAACGCGGGCGCCAGCTCAATCGCTTCAGACTTCGAAAGCATTCGATGTCGTTTCAGGCTCTTATCGATTGATAACACGTCGTAAGCGAACATCCCGGCGCGGATCGTAGACTTTCCACGGCGCGCGCCTTTGTAGATTGGAATCAGTATTGGTAGTGGTTTGACGAGGTGCGGCGCAATTCGTAACAGAACTTCGCGTTCACGCAATGACTCCCGAACAAGTCCGATCTCACCGTGCTCGAGATAACGCAGTCCGCCATGGATCAAGCGAGTAGACCAACTAGTTGTGCCGCCACCAACATCTCCCTTGTCAAGCAATAAGACCTTCAGCCCGCGCATTGCTGCGTCGCGAGCGATGCCAGCGCCATTAATACCCGCACCGATGATGACGAGGTCGAAATCCATAAAGGTCGAGTTACAGCAAAAATACCTCCAACGGCAGTTGGAGGATAGTTTCAGGTGCTTTCTACCCCCGAGCCGAGAAGAGAAGTCTTGCGCGTTTGCGAACTGATATTAAGTGACTCATTCAACGTTCAATCGCAAGCGCGCAAACTTCTGGAGCGGTAGTAGACCGGACCTGAACCATCCACCCACTGCCGTGGGCGGGATTCCAGCACCAGTCCGCACCAAATGGTGCCGATTGCGCACGTTCTAGGGCAATAGCTCACACTTTATTCTGTGGAGATCAATCTCAGAACGCTCAGTAAAAAATTTGAGAACGCTCAAAAGCAAACAATTACCAGAGCCATCATTAGTTTGTTGCCTGTGTTTCCACTCGCGAGTTCGTCTCTTCAGCCTTCGTGGTTTGAGGATGCTCAATTCATTCACCACATACGAATTCTAACGACTCGAAGGCATAACCCTTGCTCTCTGGATCACGAAGCTCACCTTCGGGACAGTGATATGCAGCAAGGTGTGCTCTTCCACACCCAAGGTGATCTTCCGCGACTCTTGCGCCGATCTTTGTTTGTTCAAGTGCGCTTAGTCGTTAGTAAGCCCCTCGAAATTCAAGACAAGCTCGGTAACAAAATAAGGAGCTTAACCCATGCGTTCTACCCGACGTCTCTCCACATTACTCCTAAGTCTTCTTCTGACTACTTTCACGGCAACAATCGTGCGCGCCGACGACGATGAGGCTGAAGACTATGACGTTACTGCTCGCGTCGTCCGTATCAGTCTTATCACGGGCCAGGTCAGTCTGAAGCGAAGCGGAAACACGGATTTTGAGCGAGCGCGAATTAACTTTCCATTAATCGAAGGCGACACCGTTGCCACAGAAACTGGCAGTCGAGTGGAACTACAAATCGACGCACGAAACTTCGTACGTATCGGTGAAGACTCAGTTGTTCGAATAGTTTCGTTGCGTGATGAAGGAGTGGCGCTGAGCGTAAGCCAGGGAACGGCGGCCATTCGTCTCGCCAGATTTGATCGCAAGAAAGAGTACTTCGAGATTGATGCGCCAGGCGCGACGATGGCTGCCGAACAGACTGGTTTGTATCGCGTTGATGTTGGACGCGAAGGGCGGGTGCGCTTCACCGTTCGCGATGGTGGAAATGCGCGGATCTATTCCGATACCTCCGGCTTCGCGTTGCGCGACGGTCGTTCGGCAGAACTCATGTCCTCAGGTGCGAATGCGGGGGATTGGAGCTTGCTCGCGGCCGACGTAAACGATCTGTTTGACACCTGGGTCAAGGAACGCGAAAGCTTCCTGGCCCAACGTCTTCGCTACGACGTGCAGTACTACGACGAATATGTTTGGGGTGCTGAAGATCTTGATGCGTATGGTGACTGGAGCTTCACGAGTGACTACGGCTGGGTGTGGCAACCGCACGCAAGCTCAATTGCGTATGACGACTGGGCACCTTATCGATACGGCTATTGGAGCTGGTGCGATCCTTTTGGATGGACCTGGGTCGCCTCGGAGCCGTGGGGCTGGGCGCCATATCATTATGGCCGTTGGGTGTACGTCAATGGACATTGGGTTTGGTGTCCCCGCAGTCAATATTATCGAAAGCGAAGTTGGTGGCGACCGGCACTGGTTGCTTTCTTTTATATCGACTACAACAGCAGTTATTGTTGGTATCCACTTGGCTATCACCAACGTGATCCACATTCCAAGCATTATCGTCCAGAACACGGACCATGGCATGGCGGTGACGTAGCAGGTCGGCCGAGACATCCATGGAATCCTCATTGTGTTACTTCAGCTCCCGCGAGACGAATAGGTAGCGATACGCTTCGACCGCGTCGCGCCGACGACGAGATTGCCCGGCGCGTCAGGGATTCGGAACCGTTACGTGGCGGAATAGGTGTTCATCCTCCCCGTGAACCGGGAAATGTTGCGAACGATCAACCACGCAATGGACCAGCCGCACACCCGGGTCGAGTTATTCCGGGTATTTCACTTCCCGATCGGCGAACCGGTGCAGGAAACAGGATTCCTGGTCGACCGCTTGATGACGAGTTGCGTCGCGCGCGGATGGGTCGAGAAGGACGTGAAGATCGAGATGCCAACGGCAACGAAGGTACAGCATCTGGACGTCAGAATCGGCCCGGCCAGGGTGATCAACGTCCAACGGGTCGTGAATCAGGTGAAACGGGACCGGGAAATAACGATGGTGAGCGTAGAGTGAATGCCGGTGAACGGCCGCCCCGAACCTCGCCACCCAATGGATCAGATCGTGGACCAGAGGAAGGTCGACGTCGGCCCCCGAACACAAATCCTCCGACAACGGGAGAGAGTGGACCAGCGACCCAACCAGAAACACCCGAGCGTTCCAACAGCGAACGACCTAAGCCGATGCGCGGTCAATCAAGTATTCAACCGGTACCGAGATCGGAAGCGAGTGAAGGCAGCGAGCGTCCGACACAACGTCGAGGAGAACGAACTGAACCTCGAAGCCAACCGCCGCAGAACAGTCAACCCAGAGCTGAGCCACCGGCAGCTCAGTCGCCACAGCGAAGTGAGCCAACAGTTGATCAGCCACAGCGCAACGAGCAGCCTCAGAGAAATGAACCGCGTGCCGATGCGCCACAACAAAATGAACCACGCGAAGCGCCGTCGAGACCCTCGCGAGTTGAAAACAATCAGCCGCCGGAGCGACGCAACGAGCCAAGAGTAGAGACACCCCAGCAAAACGAACCTCGCGCTGAAACTCCAACGCGGAATGAACAACCGCGAACTGAAGCACCACGAAGTGAACCTCGCAATGAGCCGCGCAATGAACCGCGTGAGGCGCCGTCCAGGCCGTCTCGTTCAGAGAATTACGAACCACCGCCACAACGGTCTGAACCGCGTGTGGAATCGAGACCTGAACCTCGGTCTGAGCCGCCTCAGCGTTCGGAGCCACCACCACAACGATCGGAACCACCGCAACGGTCTGAGCCGCCGCAACGTTCGGAACCACCGCCTCAACGTTATGAGCCGCCGCCGCGCTCGGATCCACCGCCTAGAAATGATCCACCGCCGCGTTCCGATCCACCCCCGCGCTCTGAACCACCGCCCCGTTCAGAGTCGCCTCAACCGCAACCCGAACGACCAGGGCGTCCAGACAAACCTTTGCGACGGTGACGATCTAAGGATTGAATCCCACCCACGGAAGTGAGTGGACGGTTCAAATTCTTTCTACAGGAACGTCCCCAAAACCCTGCGCGCTTGCGAGTCCAACTTGAGAAATTCTCAAGCTCAGTTCGCAAGCGCGCAAACTTCTTAATACACCTTCAAGTAGAGGGGATCTGAAAATTCCTCAAACTGCCGTTGGGGTATTGTCCTAAGGCTTGATCTTCAACCTCGGAAGCTTCCGTGGCGTGCCTTCAACTTCTGACTGCAAGTCTCCAACTCGCCTCGCGCCCATGTGCTCGTAGAATCCCGCGGCATTCGGATCAGCTGTGATGTTTACCTCCCCTACTCTTAATTGACTCGCGCGGTTCATCGCATCAAGAAAGAGCTCCTTGCCAATCCCTGTGCCGATGTACGCGGGCAGAACCCACAGGTGTTCCAACTCTGCGTCATCACCATCCATGCACAACGCGTAAAAGCCACACGTTTCATCATTCTGCTCTGCGACGTAAACTTCATGATCAGTAATGAACTTTGAAGTGATAGTCAGGTCAGCTTCCCAGTGTTTGATCCAGTTTTCGGGATAGCCCCAATGTCGCTTCGCTTCGAGAGCGATGTTAGTGAGTGTGGTGGCTTCTTCGGCTGTTGCTCTGCGGATGTTAGTCACACGAGCATTTTCTTATTGAAGACATTTCGACGCAAGGGAACGTCAATAAGGAACAGTAGTTAAGCGAGTAAAACTCAACAGACGCCGTCGATGCTTACCGTTTAGAGCA
>PSRF01000162.1 GCA_003175865.1 Blastocatellia bacterium | reverse complement strand
GCGTCGAAGAAATGACCCACTGGCGCCTGACGCAATCGATCATCGTGAAATGACGCTGCCCGCCTGAATCCACGACGGACGATCATTCCGTCACCGTACCCGGTCTTGCCATGACAAACTGAGCAGAAGATGTCGAAACGCTCACGTCCGCGTTTGACGACCTCTTCGGTAACTGGAAACGGGAACACATCAACATCATCTGGAAACGCATTTTGACCTGACGCAACGTTTGCGTTTGCTGCCGAAGGTTGTGGCCCTGCAGGCGTTCCGGAAGCGGATGAGCCACTCGCAGATTTGTTTTTCTTTCCAGTGAAGTAAGCAGTGTCAGCACGGAGATAACCTCTCGGGACTGTTCCGTCGACCGGAGGCCGTGCTGAAAGTCCATCACCAAAAAACGAACTACTGCGATACGGCTTCATCTTCGGCTGGTCCTGCATGTCTCGGCGACAACCGGTGGAGGACAGTAAGCAGAAGGCAGTAAGCAGTAAGCAGACCAAACAAGATGAGAACACCCGCGGACGGGGAGACGGGGAGACGGGGAGACACGGAGACGCGGAGACGCGGAGATCTCCCTGCGCTCGAGTTTGTACCGTCGTGTCTTTGTATTCGTCTCTCATTTGATCTTCTATTTCACCGTGTCCCCGCGTCTCCCAAGCACCGCGTCTGCACGTCGCGTCTACACCTCAACATCCGCAACATCTACCGGCCCGAGGCTCTTCAAGAACTCGACCACTTCGGCGTGCTTAAACTTTGGATCATTCGCTTCGACCGCCAGGAAGAAACGATCACGTGTGGCAAGCGCGAAGTTCGGTGCGTTGAAAACGGGATGGTATGGCTGCGGCAATTTGTTGAGCAGTAACATACCGAGCACCGCCGAAAACGCTGCGACCAATACCGTGCACTCAAACGTGATCGGAATGAATGCGGGCCAACTGTTGTAAGGCTTGCCACCAACAATCAACGGGTAATCAAGAACTTCGGTCCAGTACTGCAGGAAGAAGCCACCAAGTCCGCCAATCACTCCGCCAATGAAGACAATCAACGGCAAACTCGTGTGCCTAAAACCAATCGCCTCCGACAACTCTTCAATCGGATAAGGAGAGTAGCCGTTTATCCGACGATATCCCGCCTCATAAGTAGCGCGCGCTGCTGCCACGAGATCGGACGGGTTGTCGAACTCCGCCATCACACCGTAGAGAGGGGGCACATGCCGGCGGTGCGAAGATGGAGAGGAAGAAGACGCGGAGACGGGCGGACGCGTAGACACGGAGACGTCTCGTTCGTCTCTCGAGTCATTAGCCCCACCTGATTTTGTTTTGTCCCTGTCTTCGTCCGCCATCACTCACCACGTAATCTCAGCGTCTCCTTGTCTCCCCGTCCCCGTGTCTCCGTTAGTCCTCCACTTCCGCCTCCGGCAGAATTGTGCGCATTTCAAAAATTGAAATCATTGGCAGGAATCGAATGAACAAGAACAGCAATGTAAAGAAGAAACCGATTGTGCCGACAAACATAGACCAATCCCACACGGTGGGTTTGTACATACCCCATGATGAAGGTAGAAAATCTCTGTGTAGGCTCGTCACTACGATGACGAAGCGCTCAAGCCACATACCGATACTCACGACTACTGAGATTAACCACAGCACTGCCAGGTTCGAACGTAGTTTCTTGGCCCACAAGAATTGCGGCGTTACGATGTTGCACACAATCAATGCCCAGTAGTACGGCGCATACGGTCCATGCATTCGATTCCAAATCATATAGCGCTCATACCGATTGCCGCTGTACCAACCGAAGAACGCTTCCATGATGTAGCCGTAGCCGACAATCAAACCCGTTGCGAGCATCACTTTGGCCATGTTGTGCATATGGCGCATCGTGATGAATCCTTCGAGGCCATAGAACCTGCGAAGTGGAATCGTCAAAAACAACACCATCGCAAAGCCCGCGTAAATCGCACCTGCTACGAAATAAGGTGGAAAAACTGTCGCGTGCCATCCAGGGATGATGCCTACGGCGAAGTCAAAGCTGACTATCGTGTGAACCGAAAGGACTAGCGGGGTTGCAAGTCCGGCTAACAGCAAGTACGCCATTTCGTAGCGATGCCAGTGACGCGCCGACCCACGCCATCCCATCGCCAACATTCCATAAATGATCTGAAATGCCTTGCTCTTCGCGCGATCTCTCAACGTGGCGAAGTCGGGAATCAAACCAACGAACCAGAACATCGCTGACACCGTCGCGTACGTTGAGACCGCAAACACGTCCCACATCAATGGACTGCGAAACTGCGGCCAGATGCCCATGGTGTTCGGATATGGAAACAACCAGTAGGCCAACCACGGACGGCCAAGGTGGAAGATCGGATACATTCCCGCCTGGGCAACGGCGAAGAGCGTCATGGCTTCCGCGAATCGATTGATCGATGTTCGCCATTTCTGCCGCAACAGCAACAGAATCGCGGAAATCAAGGTTCCTGCGTGACCAATTCCGATCCACCAGACGAAGTTGAGAATGTCGATGCCC
Source organism: Blastocatellia bacterium (assembly GCA_003175865.1). Classification (GTDB taxonomy): domain Bacteria; phylum Acidobacteriota; class Blastocatellia; order Pyrinomonadales; family Pyrinomonadaceae; genus PSRF01. The sequence goes on along the minus strand of PSRF01000162.1, from coordinate 11,670 downwards.
CACGCAATAGGAACATTCACGCCCCACAAACCAATACCGACAAACACGAGATTCGTGATTGCCAGCAACATCAATTGGAACAAAGCAAACGAAATCGCAAACCCGACAAACCAGCCGATCGACGTCTTACGTTTCAAAACGATCGAGCTAATCTTGTCAGTGACCGATGCAAACGTTAGTCCCGGTTCAATTACCGGATGCGTCGAGTGCATCGGACCTTCCATGTATGGTTCGCGCGGCTCTTCCATTCTTCTTTATGTCCGATAAGCTTTAGCTTGTCGTCATCTCACCCATCACTAAACACTGCCCGATAAGCTTTAGCTTGTAGTCGCCTGGTCCACTTTGTCCTACAACTTAATCTCCGGATTAGGATTTCTTATCGTCGTCAAATAAGTCGTTCGTGGACGAGTGTTCAGATCCTCGAGCAACGAATAGTCACGCTCGTTCGCTTTCAGCTTTGAAACACGACTCTTTGGATCGTTCGTGTCACCAAACACGATTGCTTCCGTCGGACAAACTGCCTGGCACGCAGTTACGATCTCACCGTCATAAACTCTCCGACCCTCAATCTCAGATTGAATCTTCGCGCTTTGGATACGCTGCACGCAGTAAGTGCACTTCTCCATCACGCCGCGGCTACGCACAGACACATCTGGATTGCGCATCAACTGATAAGTCGGCGTGTCCCAATCCTGGTAAAGAAAGAAATTGAAACGGCGAACTTTGTATGGACAGTTATTCGAACAGTACTTCGTGCCAACGCAGCGGTTGTAAACCATGTCGTTGAGACCTTCTGCGCTGTGGACTGTTGCGTGCACGGGACACACCGGCTCACACGGTGCATTTTCGCAGTGCATGCATGGCACCGGCATGAAGTCTGTATTTTCCGGATGACTCACATTTTCGCCGGTGAAGTAAGTATCAACGCGGATCCAATGCATCTCGCGACTGCGCGACACCTGGTCTTTGCCAACCACAGGTATATTGTTCTCTGATTGGCAAGCGACCATACAGGCATTGCAACCGACGCAATTGTTCAAGTCGATCGACATGCCCCAGGCATAGTTTGGCGTGTTGTTTCCCTGGTTCTTGTAATCAATATCAGCAGGATAAATTGAAGGTAGTTCTTTCTTCTCGTCCTTCTTTTCACCACGCGTCAGCTGCACAAGCGTTTCTGTAAGCACAATCTCGCGCGGTTTGTCGATTGGGAAGTTAGGATCTTCCATCAGGAAGTGATTCTGCACTCCAGCAAGCATCACTCGCGTCGTCGACTTCTCCACTTGCGCACCAATACCAAACCACGGTGAATCTGAAAGACGAATCGAGTAGGCATTGAAACCAACCACTTCATTTGAGTTACCGCCTACACGACCACTTCGCGCACGACCGTAGCCGAGATGCAACGTGATCACGCCGTCTGGCTGGCCAGGAGTGATCCACGCCGGTATGACCTCGCTGATCGTTAGGTTGCGATACGTAATCTTCAAACTGTCCGCGTAGCTCTCACGACCTCTTTGGCTGGGTTCGATTTCGATTCCGAGTTGCTTTGCAGTGTTAGGACTGATCAGAGCGACGTTGTCCCAGGTTAGTTTGTTCAGAGGCTTAGGCAACTCCTGCAACCAGCCATTGTTTGCAAAGCGTCCGTCATGGATGCATGGATCCGGTCGGAAAACGATCTCAAATGAACCGGCGGCTGCAGAAGGAGTCGCAGTCTGAGCCTGAGCCGTAGCACTCGCTGATACTGAAACCGTCTTGGTAGGTAATGCGGAATTGGGAATGAATCCATCGTGCAGCACCTTCCGCCACCACGACTCGAAGTCTGACGAAAGCGAAGGCGCTGACGACGAAGGCGTCGATGCTGGCGAGGGCGTCGATGCTGGGAGCGCAGGCGTCCCTGCCTGCCCCAATGCGGAAGCACTACCGCTCGAAGCACGTGTTTCTGTTTGAGGACTCGGTGATGCGGAGGGAGCAGGCGAGGACGCCGGAGCTCCCAGCAGTTGCGTTCCGTGTGCCTGCCAGAATGCCCGAACGATCTCTAGTGGTTTTCGATCGTATTGATCGGAAAACACAGCAAGCAGTTCGTGCGCGGTCTTGCCATCGTACAGCGGCTGAATCAATGGCTGGACAATACTGACGGTGCCATCGTACGAGCGCGTATCTCCCCACGACTCGAGATAGTGGGCTTGAGGCACGTGCCAGTGACACAGCGCAGACGTCTCATCTTTGTACTCGCTAAGATGAACTCTAAGTTTGGCCTTCTTCAGCCGATCAAAAGTTAACTTCAAATCGACTGGGCTGTTGTAAACGGGATTGCCACCGAGAATAACCAGAAGCTCAACTCGCCCGCCATCGAGATCGTTCACAAGATCCTGCAGCGACTGACGCTGATCAACTGAATTGACTTCAAGTGGGTCGGTATAGAATACAGTCTTGCCGATATTACCTAGCGCGCTGTTCATCGCATGGGCCAACGCATGGATGACTGGCGGTTGCGAATCGCCAGCGATAACAATACTCGCGCCTTTGTGTTGCTGCAGATCGCGAACGACTACATCAACCCACTCTGAACCAGCGCCTGTCGACGACGCCAATCTGCGCGCGATCGCCTCGAACTCGCTCGGCTTCACAACCCAACGGTGATCAGCTTTCGCGCCGGTGTTCGAAGGCGTGGTTTCAACAACGTAGAGACGATTGATTTCGCGGTTCTTTTCAGTAAGACGTCGTCGCGCCATGAAGTCGCGCGCATAACGTAGATAACCTGGCGCTGCTGACAGAAAATCGCTGTCGAGTGAAAGAACTCTTTGCGCCTGATCGAATTTGTAAATCGTGTTTACGGGTTGGCCCAAGGCCATCACAGCGCCTGCACGCGCATTGTCGCGATTCGCCGGTTCGTACTGATGCCACTTCGCTTGCGGAAACGCTGTGAGGACCTCCTTAATCTGAGCACCCAACGCTGGGGAGATCACTGGCTCCGTCAGAATACGAATGCCGGCACCCTGTTTTGATCGCTGTTCATCAATAGCAGTACGCATTTCACCGACGAATGAAGTCCACGTGCGAATCTCTTCACGATAGGTAAGTGTTTGCGAGCGATCTGGATCGTAAAGACCGAGTATGGAAGCTTGAGTGAAGATGTCGGTTGAGCTTGAGCCGCGTGGATCGCGAGTGGGATCGTCTTCAGGAAAACTGCCTGGTCGATTGTTCGGGTGATCAGGATTTCCTTCAATCTTAGTTGGACGACCTTCATTGCTGCGAACAAGAATTGGCGTCGCAGCGCCGAATAGTTGCGCAGCAGTTGCGAAGAAAAGAGCTTTACCCGGAACTTCTTCTTCCGGCTGCTTCACATAAGGAACAATCTTTTCCGGCGGTTGAAACACGCAACCACTTAAACCGGCGAGCGCGAGCGAAGCGCCCATCAACTTAATGAATGTCCGGCGTTCGATCGGATCGTTCCAACCTTCTGCTTGCTGCGGATACTCGCGAGAAACGAGCTCACGAAACAGCTCTGTGTCGGCCAGTTCATCAAGACTGCGCCAGTACTTCTTGCCAGTGCGTGGCGCATCAGCATCCTGAAGCGACAGGATGTGATCGCGCATTAGCTTGAAGTTTATGTGTCGATCGTTCTCTGACATTTCTCTGCACTTACCTGTGACAAGTCGAACAGCTCGTCAGCACTTTCTTGTCCTGAATGTGATAACGCGCAACGATGGCCCTGCCCTCCAGCAAATCGGCATCTGTCTTGTTTTCAGGACGCCATGTCATGTCAAAAACCTTTTCTTTCGGACGAACAAATCTCTCAGGCGCTCGATGACATCCTAAACACCATTCCATCTGCAGCGTCGCCGCTTGATAAAGGATCGGCATTTGGTCGATGCGTCCGTGACAGGTCGAACAACCGACTCCTTTGTTAATGTGAATACTGTGATTGAAATAAACGTAGTCAGGCAGGTCGTGAACACGAATCCATTCGAGTGGTTTGCCAGTTCTGAAACTCGCGCGAACGGGTTCTAGATATGGACTGTCGGCCCAAATCTGCTTGTGACAGTTCATGCACGTGTTTGTTGACGGCATCCCTGCCGAAGCCGAGGTCTCGACAGAAGTGTGGCAGTAACGACAATCGATTCCGTCGTCACCGACGTGGTGTTTGTGGCTGAATTGAACGGGTTGCTGGCGCTCTACCCACTGACCGGTGTTCCACGATGATCGATTTAGCTCAACTGTCGCCCAGAGTGCGGCAGCCAAAACAAACACGGCGCCAAAGATTGATATTCTGGCCAGCGCGTTTGTGCTGTGATGGAAGATCTGCATTCGGTGGATTTACTCAGGGAGCTCCAAACTACCGAGCGAAGATCAAACTGCGAAATGGGGCAGAACAAAGCATAGTCTTACGGGGGCGTAATGCTAGCTGAGCCTGAACGGACACAATGGCCCACGAAAATCTTTTTGACTAACTGTCGTGTTGCAAGAGCGTGTACTTTACCAGATGAATTCGATTTTTCAAATTGTACCTAATTGCACAAGCTCCTTTGGAGTGCGACGCCGCGGCGTCGCTTTGTTATAGCGCGAGCATTGCTACGAGTCGCCGTAACAAAGCGACGGCGAACCGTCGCACTCCAAGGAAATTTCTGAAATTTAAGTTAGGTGAGGATGAAGCATTTTCGACGCTAACTGTGGACGTCGCGCGCTAACATTGCGGCGCCGATCGGGATGGCATCTTTTCCAAGTGCGGTGGCAACGATTTGAGTGGCTTCGAAACACGGTTGGAATGCTCGCCGCCTTGCTTCATTGATTATCGGCTTGAGAATTAACTCACCCGCTTCCATAACACCACCGCCCAGGATAATTCGCTCGATATTCAAAAGATTAATCACACTGGCCACACCCGTTCCGATGTATTTACCCGTGCGCTCAATCATCATTAGTGCGAAATCGTCGCCTTCCTTTGCCTGATGCGCAACATCGTAGGCAGTGAAATCCTTGTTCAGTCCAAGCCGTGACAATGACGAAGTGGAGTCGCGGTATAGTCGTTCTTTCGCTCGACGTACGATGCTTGGCGCGGACGCTACAGTCTCCAGACATCCGGTGTTACCGCAAACACATTCAACGCCTTCAGTGTCAATTGTGATGTGTCCAACTTCTCCCGCAAAACCTGACGCGCCTGTCCAAAGCTTGCCGTCGAGAATGATCGCACCCCCAATTCCCTGGCCAATCATCATGTAAAAGATGTCGCGACTTCCTCGACCGGCACCAACCTTGTATTCACCGTACGCTGCGGCATTGGCGTCGTTTTCTATCTCAACGCGAAGTCCTGTTGCGCGCATAAACTCTGAATGCAAGTCTTCACGCACAGTTGTTGGAAGGTAGCGGGAATCAACAACTCGATCTGTTAGTCGATTCACCAGGCCGGGGATGGCTATTCCGAGCGCGGCAACATTAGTCGAACCGAGTTCACGTGTCAGGCCTGCAACCTGTTCGACGAGGTTATCGTGCGAGATTTCCAGTTGTTTGTTGTCGAGTATCTTGCCATCAATGCTTACCAAAGCCGCATTAATTCTTGGACCAGAAAGATCCATGCCGATGAAATGTGGTTCTGAAGTTGCCATGATAAGCCTTGAGTTGTGGTGAACCAGCGAGCAAACGAAGCATAGTCGAGGGTTCAGGGGCTGTCAAACAAGAGGTTTCGAGGGTAGAATTCTGTTGAACGAGAGCTTTCTACTTTGTTCCTGGTGCTTTGTGGTTTCTTGTTCCTTAGCATAGATTTCGTTGGGTACGTAAACCAAGCACAAAGAACAAGGCAGAAAGAGCGTTTTTACGATGGAAATTCGCACGATACTCTTGCCTACAGACTTTAGCGAGTGCGGGAACTTTGCGCTCTCTTATGCCGCGTCACTGGCGCGGACGTTTCGCGCCTCCATAATTTGTGTGAATGTGATAGAACCCATTGTGCCAACAGTCGGATACTCGGGGCTGGCTGAACCATTACCTATCGCCGATATCACTGAACAACTTGAGGACTCGGCCGAACGCGAGCTTCCGAAACTTGCGGAATGTGACGAGTGTGAAGGACTTGATATCGAAGAAGTTGTAGTCCACGGCGAGGCCGCTTCCGAAATTGTGCGGTTGGCAAAGGAACGCGACGTCGATTTGATTGTAATCTCCTCCCACGGTAGAACAGGACTCGGACGGATCATATTCGGTTCCACTGCCGAAGCAGTTGTGCGCCACGCCCATTGTCCTGTGCTGGTGGTTAAGCCTCCTCAAGAGGAAGAAACTGAACAGTAGTCTATACTGGTTCCTCCAGCTGATTTGTCAGCCGGCTACCGCTGACCGTTTTCATATTCTTAATGCATAGTCTCGACCTTCTCTACGACCTGATACGTCAGTACGGTCTTTACGCCGTCTTTATTCTTGTGATGTTGGAGGGCGACATCACACTACTGTTGGCAGGAGTGTTGGCTCATAGCGATTTCTTCGCGGATTACAGCTTCGCGCGTGTGCTGGTTTGGGGAACATTGGGTGGGTGCCTGAGCGACAATATCGCCTATTTCTGTGGGCGTGGTTTTCGCCAAAGCGTGAAGGAGTTTCGTTTTTATCGAGCTGCGAAACCCAGGATTGAACGGCTGACTAACAAGTTCGGGCCGCTGTCGATCTTCTTTTCAAAATACATTTATGGCTTGCGTTGGGCGTCATGTGTCTTCTACGGGGTCGGCCGTATGCCGTACATCAAGTTTTTGTTCGTGTCGCTGGCGAGCTGTTTCATTTGGGTCTTTGTCTTGTCTGGTGCCGGCTATTTCTTCAGCGGCGCGGTGATGGGTCTCATTGGAGACTTTCAGCGTCTCGGCAAGGTCCTACTGGTGATTGTGGTCGTTGGCATCATTGCCTTTTACATAACGGAACGCGTGTGGCTTTCGAAGAAAGTCGAAGAGGCCGATCCGGAGCGTCTACAGGAGCTGGAGCACGCAGCTACGGAAAAGCTCCAGGACCTACGGCAGGAATTCCAGGAACATATTCCCTTCAAACAGCAACGTCGAAGTGAAAAGAAGAAGCAAGCGATGTCGAAACCTGATAGTGACGGAGACTGAAGGGATTGCTGATTGTCGATTTTTGATTGCTGATTTGCAATCCTTATGGTCAGTTGTTACTTTCACGCGGCTTTGGAGCAACATCGTTGAAGTTTGTTCTCGATTGAAAGTTTAGTTTCGATTGAGACTGACGCGAGTTCTTGATCCGCAACTTTAGCAATCAGCAATCAGCAATCAGCAATCAAATAAGTATCAACTCCAACTATGATCATTCAATCTTCCGCGCCCCCACGTGTAGATCTCGCCGGCGGTACGATCGATATCTGGCCTTTATATCTTTTCCATCCTGGCGCCATCACAGTTAACTTTGCTGTCTCACTTCATGCGCGCTGTCGAATCGAAACGCGCGACGATGGTCGCATCGTTCTTGAATCGCGCGATCGCAAAGTAGTTTTCGAAACTGATCTCGCCAAACTCGAGGATCTATTGCTAGAAGAGCGCTTGGAATTAGTTTCTAAACTCGTTCATTTCTTCAAACCCACGACCGGATTTCACCTTGTTGCGGAAAGCGCTGCGCCAGCCGGGGCAGGACTGGGCGGGTCATCGGCTCTAGCGATAGCCTGTATCGGTGCTCTGAATCGACTTGTCGGGAATCGTTACGACGCACGAAAGTTTGTAACGATTGCGGCGAATATCGAATCGACCGTGATCAAGGTGCCAGCCGGTTTTCAGGACTACTACCCGCCGCTTTACGGTTCAACTTCTGCGGTCCACTTCCGACCCGACGGAATCGAGCGAGAAGCTCTCGACATCAACACCGACGAATTAGAGCGACGCATCGCCATCTGTTACACGGGTGAACCAAGACTCTCCGGAATCAATAACTGGGAAATTTACAAGCGCCATATCGACGGCGATGCTGAGTTGTTTGGAATGTTCGATAAGATTCGAGACTCCGCGCGCGACATGCGCGAAGCATTGCTGGCTGATGATTGGGACAGAGTTGCTGCGGTAATGCGGCAGGCTTATCCGAACCGCAAGCAACTCGCCCCAAACATCACAACACCGCAAATGGACTCACTGGTAGAGAAGGCGCTGGCTAATGGTGCGCTCGCGGCTAAAGTTTGTGGCGCTGGCGGTGGTGGCTGCATTGCGTTTCTTTGTGAGGCTGGTCGGCGAACAGATGTGGAACGCGCATTGGCGGCTGAAGAAGGTGCAGAAGTACTCGAGTGGAAAATCGCGAAGGAAGGCCTGGTTGTCGAGGAAAATTATTCGTAACTCCCTGGAGTGCTACGGCCCGGCGTCGCTTTGTTATAGAGGCTACTCATCAAATTAAGCGCCTGTGGATGCTTTCTTCTCAACCTTCCCCGGACCAGCAATCGTTTTGTTTACCGTCGGGTTCCCGTCGTAAGTTACTTTTGATGGACCCGCGATTTTGACATCAAGTTGATCAGCGACATCGACCTCAACCTGCGACACGCCTTTTGAGTCCACAACCGCTTTCGACGCGTGCAACTTGTGCGCGTCGATCTTCGCTGCACCGGCGGTGTCGATGTCTACAACATTTGTCGTACCCGCAATCTTGATCGATGGAGCACCATTCGCATCAAGTTCGAATCGATCGTTCTTCATTCCTGTAATCTCGATCTTGCCTGCACCGGAAACATTCAATCCTTCAAGGTTAGGCACAGAAATCCTCACCACAACCGGTTCACTTACCGAATACGGCTGGACGCTCTTTATGCGCAATACATTGTCTGTCACTTCCGTCTTGAGGAGCGGGAGTATGTTGTCATCGGCTTCGAGCTCAACGCTCAAATCCTTCTGACAAACTATCTCCGCAGTGTAAGCGCCCTCGAGTGAGATTGACTTGAATGGACTGACATCGCGTTTTTGAGTAGCGCGCTTACCGGAACCCGCTACGCCGTCGTGTATGTTGAAGTGACATCCCATTAACAGCACGGTGGATGCGACCAACAGCAGTGCAAGCTTTCGCATTTCAATTCCTCGCAATTTGATTAGTTTCGTTCCCGATGCGCGTATTCCAGAGTCCGCGTCGTGTTTTCAGTGACGCTACCGATTGGTTCGCCAGGCGCCGCTCGCAATTCATGAGAAGCCGGCGTCGCAGAAGTCAACGGTCGAGGAACTCGTGATGTGTCCAAGAGTCTCGATAGCTGCCTGACCAAACTGATTTCGGTGATAGCAGTAATTGTGAATACCAGCAACATGAAAAACGCCACTAACTCCTGAGCAAGTCCGGCCTCTTTTCGAAGAACGAGTGAGCCTCCCAACATTATTCCCATTCCAATCACGCCGAGAGCCGTGATTGCCGTCAAAAATGCGGTTATGGCGGTTGTACTTGTAGACCTACCCTTTTCTTTGAGACTCGCCCCACAGCGGTTGCAGTAACTCAGTCCGTTGCTCAGCGGAGCTGCGCAGTTTGTGCAGTACATGGTCACAATCCTTTCGGTGGACGGGCAGAAGGTGCTCTTCGTTTAAGAACGGCCAAAACACGTCTGTTGTTCCGACAAATGTCCGATCAGCTTCAGCTTGTCCCGTAGCTGAGGTGCATTCAACCTTGAGGTTTGAGTGCCAACTGGAGCAACGGCAAACTAAAGTTTACCGGACACTCACCGATGCGGCACGTAAGTAAACCAAAAGTAAATCGCCTGACCGACACCGATGAAGAACCCGATGATTGCACCGAACAGTTCGATCGTCTTCAAATGATGTTGAGCGACAGAAAGTACGAGTGCCTCTAGTTGCTCGATTGGATAATCTGAAACTTTTTTTCTAACCACACCACCAACATCGAATTCGGCAATCGCTACCGGCAAACGTTCACGAGCAGCAATTGTGATCCGTTCTACGAGAGCAGTGCTAGCTCTTTGCATCGAGTGCTCCGAAACGTGATCACCCAAACGGCCGATTGGCGCGATTAACAAACGTTCCACCTGCGAACTGAGAATTGCGTTAACGGTTCGAGCAGTGTCGTCACGCGAAAGCAAGCTGACCAGACTACGCGTCAAAAGATTCTTGCCCTGTTGACGTGAATTCGGATCAAGTTGTTCCAGCGTCTCACCTAAGGTCTGTGGTCCAATCCGATCGATCGTTTCATTTAGATAACGTCCAATGGAACTCGAGAGCGTTTCACTACGGACAACTTCGAGCAAACGCTCGGTCGCTTGCTTTTTCAACTGCTCAAGACTTCCGGAATCGAATTGGCCCAATAACTCATTCAACGGTCGCGACATCACATTGTCAATCGTTGTATTCAAAAAGGTTTCTGCTTCCTGCTCGAAAGCCTCACCGCGCAGATACTCTTCGACTTTGTTGGGCAGTGTTTTGTTCACGAGATCGTCAACCTCTCGATGGATACGTTCACGGGAGATAAAGATCCTTTTCAACAAAGAGAGTTGTTGATAGTACTCGTCAACTTCGAGTTTGATTAGAGCGCCGATTCGTTTGCGTGTGTTCTGGCTGGTTGCGATCTCTGCGAGGTGATGAACGATTGGAGGAACCTGACTATCGATTCGCTCTTTGATGAAATTAATCGTGTCAGTCGAAAATGTTTCTGACAACGATGCGCTGCTACTTGCCAACTCGTTGAGTCTCTCGGAAACAAATTCGCGGACTTTTGCTTCAAAATCTTCTTCGCTGATCAGGTGTTGAAGACGATCCTGGATGTAGTCGAGAGCTCGATCAATTGAACCCTCTTTGAACACGTCTTCAACACGACGGTCGAGTAGCTCGTCAACTTGTTTATCGACAAACCGCTCAATCGTGATTGCTGTCTCTTCGCTTTTCAATAATTCCGCGATGTATTCAGCGAGTCTGAACTGCAGGGCAGAAATAGTGTCGAGGATCGGCGCACGTGCCTGCGATGGCAAAGCATCGAGAAATGAAGGATAGACACGTGAAAGTAGATCGTGCGTGTAGGTGCCGACGAAGTCTTCTACCTTGCGTTGAAAAAAACTGGTTTCGAACAAGGCATCAAAGACAGTTTGTTGCGAGACGAGCTCATTGCCGACGGCATTACCGATTGATTGCGCGAGTCGTTCACGATGCCTTGGAATCATCCCTTGCGGCCAGACCGTGATGCCAAACGCTTTCAACGATTTGTACGGATGAAAGAGCATCCAAATAGCGAGCCACGCAGCTCCGTATCCGTGAATGGTGGCAATGACGATGATGCCAACTGCGATCAGTAGCTTGAAAGTAAACGGATCGATGACCCCACACCTCTGAATGGTAGTTGTGTTTGGGTGATGCTAAACGGATGCGCTGAGGAGCGTCAAACAATTAGTTTGGCGTGGCAGTGGAGGAGTCGCCATATGTTAGTTGCTCAACTGAAGTTTCGGTGACTTCAAGGTAGCGGGGAGTTGATTTTGCCGACAAGTAATAGTGCGTTCTAATGAACGAAGAGCTGTCATCACCCTGGCGAGGGAAGAAAATTAATCAGGTACGTCGAAGGAGTGGTAAGCCTAAACTGAGGGTTTGGCTCTGGCAACTGGGAAATAATGTTGGTTCTTGTCTAAAGCGTTCGTAAGAACTCATGGGGTGCTGTTCGGGCGTAGAACGAAAACGGCTGCTTGACCTGCCAATTTTCCTCCAAATCTTTCCTGTGCGACTGTTGATTTACATGGCC
>PSRF01000173.1 GCA_003175865.1 Blastocatellia bacterium | reverse complement strand
GGAACTCGTGAGACGAACCTTCACGCCTGGATAGATCGAGCGTTGGGCACGGGATCATGTGTGCGGCCCCAAGTATTGCAGGTAGCCCCCGGGACATTTCGTTCCTGCAAGTCATTACGCGTTTGCGCGATGAATGCGCGACCGGGAAGCTGAACGCAAAATTTCCGACGCAAACCGGCTGTTTTTATCTGGTGGAAGGTCGGCTCGTTGCTGCTGAATTAGGCGCGTTGACAGGCTTGTCTGCAGTAAACGTTGTACTGTGGATGCAAAGCGCCACTTTTTCTTTTGAGCCAAATCTAACTGCTGCCCGACATGATTTGGATATCGCCAAAGCTGAACTGCTGCTCGATCGTCTCCTGAGCATTGAGAATACTTCAGAAGCACTGCAGCACGTCGCCACTGTTTCCGAAACGCGCGGCGAAATTGCTCTGCCGCAGCAAACTCATAACCCGGTTCCATTTTTAAACGATGCGTCTGAGGCGAACGCCGCAAGGAGTATCAGCGAACCAAGGTCTCGTTTTATGGTGTCCTTTCGTCGTCATCGCAAGTTGGCGACTCGTGCATCTTTGACTGTCGTGCTTGCGGCCGGAATTACGATCGTGATCGCAAACATCAATCGTAGTCACGAGGCTCCGATTACTACGCCAACACGCACGCAGCCCCAGATAGCACAACCTGAGAAATCCAGAGCTGACGTTGATTACAAACCCGAATCGAAATCGAAGATCTCCACCACATCTTCTCTGGTCGGCGATTTTGGATTTTCTACAGGTCCAAGCGAATCAACAATCACGACAGAAAGACAGAAAAAGGTGAACGAATCTGTTCCTGTTCGTGAACCGCAAGCGACGGCGTCACCTCCGGTCGTCGCTGTCTCCAAACCTGCAGCGACGCCGGCTGAAAAGGAATACGTCGAGATCGCTGTCAAACTGCAGATTGAAGATGGACGGGTTACCGAAGCACACGTGGGCAACAGGCAGGCAGGAGCAGAAGCATTTGAAGCAAGCGCACTGCAACTTGCGAGGCAAAAACGATATCCATCAGGAACATCTACGAGCGAAACAGTAGTGTTCCGCATTGCCCGGCAGCCGGGGAGAAAGGAACCATGAAGCAATTAATCGTTGTCCTGATTGCGCTCTGTTCTTGCGCCTACACAACTCACGGGCAGTCAAACTCTGCACAGCCCACCGCAGCAACTTCGACGGACCGTGAGCAAGATGGATTGCATGGTCCAATCAGAAGAGTACGCGTTGAGTTGGCGAACGTAGTTACGCGAGAAGGTAAACAGGTTGAGCTAAAACGGACGCTGATTCAGATTTCAACTTACGATGTAGTCGGGCACAAGACTGACTCCGTTGCGTATCCAGTCGAAGGTGCGAGCGCCCCTGGCAAGGAAGAATACAAATACGACGACAAAGGCAACATCATAGAGATGACCCTCCGTGGCGATAACGGATCGATTCTCTCAAAAGAAAAATATAGTTACGAATTTGATGAGTTTGGTAATTGGAAAAAGATGACTGCCTCAGTCGCGGTTTACGAAAATGGACAAGTTACTTACGAACCAACAGAAGTCACCTATAGGACACTCACCTACTATTATGGTCCAACGATGCCGAAAGCGGGTACTCCGGTGGCATCTGTTGCTGCACGATCAGTGGACGCGCCTGCCCCAGATACAACACGGCTCGCGAATAAGTCTACCTCCGATCAGCCAGCGGTTGGATCACCGTCTACAGGCGCGAACGTGGTAAATAAGCCTACACCAGTAACGAACGCTCCTGACGCTAATGCATCACGTACCGAGGCCGCCAATAAACCTTCATCAGTCACGAACGCTCCAGACACCTCTGCAAAGAAACCTACACCTACGTCAGACGTGGCAGAGAAGTCTTCCACTAACGTCTTGAACAAACCGGAACAACCTGACAATCAGACAAACAAACCCGCACCCGAAACAAATAACTCCATTGAGAGCCAAAGTGTTTCAAACGCTGCGTCAACAACAGCTCTAGCGAGCAAACCGACACCTACTAACAATGCGTCGGAGCAACCTACTCCAGCCACATCAATCACTCCTAACACCACTGATGTGGCAAAACCTGCACCTCCATCGTCCGGCGACATTGAGACTAACGCAAGTAAAGACGACGTTCAGGTATTGCGTGTCTCGGAAGAAATTCTCAGGAAGGCGGCAATTGAACTTCCGCAACCGCAGTATCCAGCCGAAGCAAGTTTGGCGCGCGCTGCAGGTGACGTGCAGCTGGAACTACTTATCGATCAGAACGGCGCAGTTAAAACAGCGCGGCCGATTTCAGGCAATCCGATGTTATTTGGGGCGGCAACTTCAGCAGCTAACAAAGCTCGGTTCTTAATGTCGGCGTTTTCAAGTCAGCCGACGAAGGTCTACAGTCACCTTACCTACACTTTCCAGCGACCAGAGGAAGCGACTTCGGTCTCACCCACTGAATCGCCACGCTCGGTTGTGTCACCATCGGCGACTAACACTAGCGCCCCTGCCTCCAGTTTTGCTGAAAGCAGTAACGCAGTCGTAACGCCAACAAGCGCGAAGCTTGAACCAGTCAAAACCAATGCGAATTCGCAATCGTTTGCTACATACTTCAATAAGGGGATTAGTAGCCTTGCATCTGCAAAGTACGAGGATGCGGTTCACTCTTTCACGCAGGCAATTGCACTGAAACCAGATGATGCGGTTGCCTATATGAAGTTAGGTCTAGCAAATTCTGCGCTTGGGTCACACAAGGGGACCATTGCTGCTTACAAACAAGCTATCAAGTTGAATCGCGCATTTGTTGATGCAGATTCTTACTTCCGTCTTGGGTCCGCTTATCTTGCGCTTTCTGACTATCAATCCGCGATCGAACCTTTAAGACAAGCCTTGTATGCCGTTCGTGCCACGCTGATCGAAGGTAAATCGAATTCGGTGACGGGACTGAGTGAGGCAGGCATCAATGATGCTCTTGGTCGTGCCTATTACGGCTCTGGTGCTTACCGGCAAGCGGCGAAGGCTTTTGAAACTGCAGTCCGGCTTAAACCCGACTTCGCCTCAGCCCATTACGGACTCGGGCTGTCGTACATCGAAATAGGTGATAAGAATTCTGCTGAGAAAGAAGAACGAACTCTGCGGAAGTTGAAGTCACCGCTAGCTGACCGGTTAGCTGGAATTCTTCTCGTACCAGCAACTCAGAGAAACAAAGTTTTTTAGTCTTAAGCGGAGTCCCATCATGATCTACTCCGGTACAGAGCGTTGTAATTCGATACTAACGTAGACGCTTTCATTAGCCGCAAATCCAATCGAACACATACTAGACGATTGCCCTTTCGCTCCGAAGTCTTAGGCCTTTCGGTTGCATAGAGAATCTTTGGCCCCTACAACCTGGAGCAAGGAGGTCATATGAGCCCATTAGGAATTGCAATCATCGCGATTGTGGTCATTGGTTTAGCAATAGCAGTTTGGTTGATTTTGAAAGAACGACGGACCAAGCAATTAAGGTCGCGCTTTGGGCCGGAATATGAACGCGCTGTTCGGTCGGAAGGAACCACAGGTGCCGCTGAAAAGGTCCTGCAGGAACGACAGCAAAGGGTGGGAGGACTGAAGATTGTTCCGTTGACCGAACAGCAGCGCGCTCGGTTCGCGGAGGCGTGGGAAGATCAACAAGCACACTTTGTCGATGAACCCAGGGCGGCTGTCGACGGAGCTGACCGTTTGGTCGGCGACGTGATGAAAGCGCGCGGATATCCAGTGAGTGATTTTGAGCAGCGAGTCGCAGATGTTTCGGTGGATCATCCCGTTGTCGTGGAGAACTACCGGGTTGCGCACGATATCGCGATCAGAGATAGGCAGTCAGCAGTAACAACTGAAGAACTCAGAGAAGCGATGCTGCATTACCGTGCATTGTTTGCTGACCTTCTTCAGGATGGCGGCAGGTACCCGGTAAGAGATTTGCAAGCCGACAACCGCAGACAAGCACGGGGGGCAGGACGATGAATTTGAATGAGCAACAGCAACTGAACAGCGATGAACAAATGGAAGATCGCGGTCGGATGGAACGAATCGATGATCGGCCGGAACAATTAAGCGCTCGAGACTTAGCCGGTGGCGCAGCAGTAAAACCGGCGCGCGATAATCGCGATAATGATGCCGCTCAGCGAGATCGCGATGGGGGAGACGGTCGCGAGTCTGAAACGGGATCGACGCCGTTGTTTGAATCTAAGGAGGCAGAATCACTGCGCGAAAACTGGCGAGTAATTCAGACGCAGTTCGTCGATGAACCGAGACGTTCAGTCGAGGAGGCGGATGAGCTCGTCGCAAGCACTATGAAGAGATTGGCGGAAGTGTTTGCGAACGAACGCGACAATCTCGAGCAGAACTGGGATCGTGGAGATGATGTATCAACCGAAGACTTGCGTGTCGCACTCCAGAGATATCGCTCGTTCTTCGATAGGTTATTATCAGTTTGAGCAAATCAGAAAATGAACTAATTGGACGTCGCACACGTGCGACGTCCTTTTTTTACAGTTTAAGAGGTAACTGAAGCCGACCGATCACTAGCTGGCGTGTATTTTGATCGTAATAGTCAGACACCGCGAACGTGCTCCACGTATATCCGACTATTTCGTTATTGGTACCAGTATAAATCCGAAGAATTCCTTGTCCGACGCCATCACCGAAAGAGCCGTCCGGCTTACGTCGAGTGTCGGTTTTGCCATGGCCCGATTCGCTGGAATCTATGACGCTCACTTCCCATTGCTCGGTTCCTTCCACCTCAGGTTTTGATGGTTTGCGGCGCGACGGCACATCATTGACGATCATAATGTGTCCTGTGTTGTCGTTTGTGCCGGGGGGATAACGGATCGCGACGATGTCTCCAGGGCGTACGTTTGCGATTGAAGTGATCGAGCGAAAGTTTTGCTGCTGTGTGATGGCGTTGAAATACTCAGACGCAAGCGGACGTCGTTTCCCAAGCCATTTCTCAAAATCGTTTGGCGTAATACCATATGCACGTTCAAACAGTACGTTAAGAAGTCCACTACAATCGACGTGACTTTGGTAGCCCTCGGCTCCGTT
>PSRF01000189.1 GCA_003175865.1 Blastocatellia bacterium | reverse complement strand
ACTCCAACGAGTTGCTGCCAGCGCTACATGAATCTTTGGCATCGATCCTTAATCAATCGAAACGATTAATATGAAAATCTTCCTTCTGCTCGTTTCCGTACTTGTTTCCGCTGTCGTTGGTCTTTATCAAACGCAGCCCTTACCTCAATCAACACACAAAGACATCTACCATTCTGGTTGGATCGATCTGAACAAGAACGGACGGATGGATCCGTATGAAAATCCCAAACTGGATGTCGAAAAACGCATTGACGATCTAATCGCGCAAATGACGCTCGAGGAAAAGAGCTGCCAGACCGCGACGCTCTACGGATACAGCCGTGTGCTGAAAGATGAATTGCCGACGCCCGGATGGAAAAATGAAATCTGGAAAGACGGAATCGCGAATATCGATGAGCACTTGAATGGCTGGGGCGCGGGCTCGAAGAGTGTTTACGCGACTGATGTTGAGAAACATGTTTGGGCCATGAACGAAATGCAGCGCTTTTTCATCGAAGAGACCCGCCTCGGCATTCCAGTAGACTTCACCAACGAGGGTTTGCGCGGAGTCGCTGCTCCAATCGCAACGAGCTTTCCGTCTGAGTTGGGGCAGGGACACACATGGGACCGCGAACTCATTCGCGAGATTGGTCGCATCACTGCCCGTGAAGGACGCGCACTCGGCTATACAAACATCTATGCGCCGACGCTCGATGTCGCACGCGATCAGCGTTGGGGCCGTCTGGAAGATGTTTACGGTGAAGATCCGTATCTCGCTTCGCGACTCGGTGTGGAAATGGTGAAAGGGTTACAGGAAAACTTCACGGTCGCAGCAACAGCAAAGCACTTCGCTGTCTACAGTAATGCAAAAGGCGCACGTGAAGGTCAGGCTAGAACCGATCCGCAAACATCACCGCGTGAAGTTGAGAACATTTTTCTCCCGCCTTTCGCAGCAGCAATACGCGAGGCGGGACTGCTGGGAGTAATGAGTTCGTACAACGACTTCGATGGCATTCCGATTACGGGGAGTGATTACTGGTTAACAGTTCGACTTCGGAAAGACTTCGGTTTTCGCGGTTATGTTGTGTCAGACAGTGCCGCAGTTGAGTATCTCTACAACAAACACGCCGTCGCTACAGATATGAAAGACGCCGTGCGGCAGTCAATCCTAGCGGGACTAAATGTAAAGACAAATTTCACTCCGCCCGAAGACTTCATCCTGCCGCTACGCGAGCTAGTCAAAGAAGGCAAGGTGCCGATGTCGACACTCGACGATCGAGTGCGAGACGTGTTGCGCGTGAAGTTCACAACGGGTCTGTTTGATCGACCTTACATTCCTGATGCAAACGTTGCCAGGACGACGGTGAATTCAGCGGCAAATCAACAAGTCGCGTTAAGAGCTGCGCGAGAAAGCATCGTCTTGTTGAAGAACGACAAAAACGTACTGCCGCTTAGCAAACAGATAACTTCAATTGCCGTTATTGGTCCAAACGCTGATGATGAATCGTTAGCACATTATCGTTATGGACCATCAGCTGAGCCTGTTGTAACTGTCCTCCAGGGCATAAAGAATCTCTTGGGTCCAAACGTGAAGGTCAACTACGCAAAAGGATGCGACGTGGTGGATGAACACTGGCCCGAAACAGAGGTCTTGCCGGAGCCGTTGACGGAAGCGGAGCGTTCGTCAATTGATGCAGCAGCAACGCTGGCGAAGAATTCCGATGTTGCCGTTGTTGTGCTCGGCGACTCATCTAAGACTGTTGGCGAAAGTGCCAGCAGGACGAGTTTGGATTTGCCGGGGCATCAGTTGGAATTACTCCAGGCGGTTTATGCGACGGGTAAACCAGTGATTGTTGTGTTGTTGAATGGCCGTCCAATGAGCATCAACTGGGTGAACAAATATGTGCCTGGAATTGTGGAAGGTTGGTTTCCGGGTGCCCAGGGCGGAACTGCATTAGCGGAAGTTTTGTTTGGCGAATACAACCCGAGTGGAAAATTGACAGTTACGTTTCCGAAAACTGTGGGACAAATTCCTTTCAACTTTCCTACGAAACCAAATGCACAGTGGGAGGGCGAGAAGTCGCGTGTGAATGGGGCGCTCTACTACTTCGGACACGGGTTGAGTTATACGACTTTCAATTACAGCAACCTGCGCATCGATCCTGTGCGACAAAACGGACCACGCGACATTCGCGTCACTGTTGATGTTGAGAATACGGGAAAACGTGCGGGCACGGAGATCGTCCAGCTTTACACGCGCGACCTCGTCAGTAGTGTGACGACGTACGAGAAGAACCTGAGAGGGTTTGAACGAGTTGAGCTCAAACCTGGCGAGAAGAAGACGGTAAGTTTCCGCTTAACGTTTGCAGATCTTGCGTTGTGGGATCGTCAAATGCATTTCGTCGTTGAGCCGGGCAAGTTTCAGGTGATGGTTGGTGCGTCGTCCGACGATATTCGGCTGAAGGGTGAGTTTGAAGTAACGGGTGGATGATGTCCGATAAGCTTTAGCCTGTCGTCAGGATTTGGTTGTTTCAGTGACGCGTTTGGATTCAACGTTGAGCGATCCTTAAAGTCAGCGACAAGCTAAAACTTATCGGACATTTTAAGACATTTTTCTTGACACAGCCCGCATCTCCGATTAGGATTCGTTACCGCTAACGATTGAATTAGAATCTGGAAATCAGCGCCACTAACTTCTGTAGTTAATCGGCCAAAAACGCGCCGATGATGAGGCTGAATTTGACGCCGGGGAACCGTCAAGTCAGCCTCATCGCAACCCGACTTCCTGTAATGCCGGGACCGCAGGCGTCCTCGCCTGCAGGATACATTTAAAGTCGTCTCTGGTGGAACTAGCAGGCGAGGACGCCTGCGCTTCCAGCATGACGATTCAACTCCAAAGGACAACCGCATGAATAGACGCGACTATCTAGCCTTGATGGGCGCTACAGCAGGCGCGCTCGCAACCACTTCAAAACTTGAGTTTGTCTCCGCACAGAACCAACGACCCACCGACAACGGCGCGCCGACAACTTCCACCGTTGAAGATCGAGAGCGGCGCATGAGGTGGTGGCACGAAGCCAAGTTTGGGATGTTTATTCACTGGGGTGTGTACAGCACGCTTGGTCGCCACGAATGGGTAATGGAGAACGAAGGAATTCCGGCGAAGGAGTACGAGCCGTACGCTGATAGTTTCAAACCGAAACCCACCCCTGCGCGCGATTGGGCGCGACTCGCAAAGCGTGCCGGCATGAAATACATGGTGATGACCACCAAACATCACGAAGGATTTTGTAACTTCGATTCGAAGTTAACGAGTTACTGTGCGACCAAGCGTGGACCAGGTCGCGATCTTGTTCGTGAGTACGTCGAAGCTGCTCGAGCGGAAGGACTGAGATTTGGATTCTACTATTCGCTGATGGATTGGCATCACCCCGATGGCGCGATCAGTCTGAAGGATGAAGCAGCGCGGCGCCGGTTCGTCGACTATATTCACGGTCAGGTTCAGGAGTTGATGACCAACTATGGCAAAGTCGACATTCTCTGGTACGACGTTGCGTGGCCACTAGATCCAAAGGGTTGGGAGTCAGTTGAGATGAACACGATGGTGCGCAAACTACAACCAGACATCATCATCAACAATCGCTCAAAAATCCCTGAAGACTTCGACACGCCCGAACAGCGCATTGAAGCGAGCCAGAATCGACCGTGGGAATCGTGTATGACACTCAATGACAGTTGGGGCTATCAGGCGACTGACACTAACTGGAAGAGTCCAACCACAGTAATTAAGAATCTCATCACATGTGCTCGCGATGGTGGCAACTATCTGCTCAACATTGGGCCAACAGCTGATGGATCCATTCCCCCTGACTCTGTGCGTATTTTGTCAGCAGTGGGTGATTGGATGGCGAAGCACGGTGAGACAATTTATCTATCCGATCGTTGTCAGCCCCGACGGGGAAGCTATGTCAGCTTCACACGGAAAGGAAACACGTTGTATGCGCACGTTCACTACTGGCCTGGTGAAACGGTCGTAATTGGAAATCTGGTGCAGAAGGTCTCGTCTGTGAAGATGCATGGCAGTAATCAGCCGGTGAAGTTCGAACAGGACGACTATCGTGTGCGGTTGTTGGGCTTACCAAGAGTTGCGCCCGAACTTGTAACAACTTTCGAGCTTGAATGCGACGCCGAGCCGCGACAAGACAACGAAGGGAAGCGCGCAACGAAGCCAAGGGAAGTGAAATACACGTAGTTGGTCCGTAGTCAGTTGTCCGTGGTCCATTGTTGTCGTTTTGATGTCTAACAACGGACAACTAACGACTGACAACGGACACTTATTATTCAACCAATTGATTCATGCGCATCGTTGATTCTCACCAACACTTCTGGGAGGTCGGGAAGTTTGAGTATCCGTGGATGAGTCCTGAGCTTGGTGTGTTGTATCAGGACTATCTGCCGGATCAGCTCAACCCCGTTCTCAAGGAAAACGGAGTTTCGCGAACTGTCCTTGTGCAGGCGAGCAACAGTCTCGACGAGACCGAGTGGATGTTGAAGCTTGCGGCGACAACTACACATGTCTATGGAGTTGTTGGTTGGGTTGATTTGATGAGTCCCTTTGTCGACCAACAGTTACAGAAGTTCAAGGTAAATGAGAGATTCAAAGGGGTCAGGCATTTGGTTGAAAGTGAGCCCGCAGATGATTGGTTAGTCCAACCTGAGGTGTTAAAGGGTTTGAAGTGCCTGGAACAGCACGAGTTGTCGTACGACCTCTTGGTCCATACACGACATTTGAAGTACGTGCCAAAAATAGTGGAAGAGTGTCCGAACCTCTCGCTTGTTATAGACCATATGGCCAAACCCCCAATCAGGAGCGGCGAAATTGAAGAATGGGCTAAGGAGCTCAAGGTAGTTGCGCAACACAACACGATATTTTGCAAGCTGTCAGGTCTCGTGACAGAAGCTGACACTCTCTGGACCACAGATGATTTGCGTCCTTATGTTGAGTGTGCGTTAGAGCTCTTCGGGCCAGAACGATTAATGTTTGGTAGTGATCATCCAGTCTGCCTGTTGGCTGCTTCTTATAAAGAGGTGTTGGAATCTTTCCAAGATCTGTTGAG
>PSRF01000356.1 GCA_003175865.1 Blastocatellia bacterium | reverse complement strand
CGGTACCACCGAGTTGTGTGTAATCGAGTCCAACGACAAGCTAAAGCTTATCGGACAGCTCGATTTGTTCTTCATTGAACTTCGACCGATCGGACTCCTGTTCCCATGAAAACAGATCAGTGGTTCCTTCGTTATTACTTGAGACGATGATGTACGAATAAGTTGGCCACGCATGCTCAAGATCGTACTGCGAGGGCCTCGCCGGCGAATCTGGATGAGAGTGATAGAAACCAACAATGTCCAACCCTTTCGAAGCTACGTATCGCTCACCCTTAATCAATTCCTCCGGCGTGATCAAAAACCTATTTCGCTTCGCGCTGTCTTCACGTGCATTTGAAATAGCGTAAGTCTCAAGCACTGTCTTACGGCCGTCGCTTTCGAATTTACCGATCAGCAATCCACAACATTCGTACGGATAATCGCGGCGCCCGTGCTCGCGAATCTGGTCTATCAGTTGTTCGGTCACTCGAATCAATCATTCACCTCTTTGGAGTGCGGCGGCCCGGTGCCGCTCTGGTATCGCCTCTCGATATATTCTTCTGGCGTTATCGAATAACAAAGCGGCGCCGGGCCGCCGTGCTCCAAGGAGTTTTCAAATTTCATCCAGCGCTTGTTCGATATCGCCGATGATGTCCGTGACACTCTCAATACCTACTGAAATACGAATCAATCCGTCTGTTATCCCAAGTTCTTTCCTGCGACCCGGTACCAGGTCACGATGCGACGCTGTCGCAGGATGCAGCACACTCGTAAACACATCTCCAAGACTTGTCGATCGAACACATAAATGCAAAGCATCCATGAATCGAAAAGCAGCTTCGCGCGTGTTATTGCTCAGTTCTATTGTGACGAGCGCACCGGAATACGGTGAACGCAACATTCGGCGCGCTGGATTCGCAACATCGCGCAACACAAAACCTGGATAGTAAACCCGTCCCACGCGTGCATCGCGTTGCAAATGTTCAGCAATCCACAGCGCATTTTCACACTGTCGTTCAATGCGGAGCGACAACGTCTTCATACCTCGACGGATCTCGTGAGCTTCCCAAACGCCGAGTACACCACCAACCAACTTCATCACTCCAACCAATGCGAGGCTGTCCATTTCGTCACGTGAAACGACAACGCCACCCATCACGTCGCCATGGCCGCCAAGATACTTGGTCGCACTATGAACAACGAGATCCGCACCAAACTTCAGGGGTTGGCAGAGATAAGGTGATGCAAAGGTATTGTCGACAATCAACCTGGCGCCCGCTGCATGTGCGATTTCTGCGGTGGCCTCGATGTCGCAGACTTTTAGCAGTGGATTTGAGATTGTTTCGGCAATTAAAACTCTTGGCTTAAGTTCAAGCGCACGTGCACGGACCGTGTCCAGATCATTGAAGTCAACGAACACTGTTTTGACGCCAAACGATCCAAACACGTTTAGCAACAGATTAGTTGTTGCACCGTAGAGATCTTGCGAAGCGAGAACAGTTGCCCCAGGTTGTAGTTCACATGCAAATAGTGCCGCGTGTAATGCCGCCATTCCGGTTGAGTAAACACAGGCAAACGCACCGCCCTCGATGACTCGAAGCGCTTCTTCCAGCGAAGCAAGCGTCGGATTTCCGTGGCGGGTATAAATGTAGCCTTTCTTCTCGCCGCCGAAAACCTTATCAATCTCCTCCATCGAGCCATAGGTAAACGTAACGCTCGGGTAGATTGGAGTAGTGACGGGTTTGAAGTCATCGACGCGTAGTTCCTTTCCGGCGTGTACCAGCTGCGTCGTAAGGTCGAATTTGTTTTTATCGTCAGTCATGGGAGTTAACTAACCGAAAATGTGTTCTCGAGCGTAACGTTCACCGCCATCACACAATATCGTGACCAGTTGCGCGGGCGCGTTCAAGGTTTGCCCGACTTGATATGCTGCAAACACATTCGCGCCCGAGCTGGGGCCAACGAGTATGCCGGCCTCTCTTGCGAGTCGGCGCATTGTGAGGTGCGCGTTCTCCGTTGTGACCTCTACATTATCATCCGCGAGTGCGGGGTCGTAAATGCCGGGGTGTGTTGCACTGGCGAGATGTTTCACTCCTTCTAAACCGTGGAGCGGTAAATCAGGTTGCATTAGTAACGCATGGAGATCGGGACGTAGTTCGCGCAGTCGTCTTACGACACCAACAAACGTTCCTGATGTACCAACCCCGGCAACGAAATGCGTGACGTTACCTCGAGTCTGCTCCCAGATCTCTCTTGCTGTACCTTTGTAATGGGCCAGCCAGTTTGCGTCGTTGTAGTACTGATTCGGGTAAAAGTATTTTGTTGGCGCTGAGTCGAATAATTCGCGCGCGATTTGTTGAGCTCCGTCAGTACCCATTAAAGGATCGGTTTCGATTACTTCGACGCCATACGCCCGGAGGATTTCCTTCCGGGAAATACTCGCGTTTGCCGGTAAACAAACTGTCACGCGATAGCCACGCGCGGCACCGATCATCGCATATGCAATCCCAGTGTTTCCGCTTGTGGCGTCGACGATAGTCATCCCAGGTTTCAATCTACCGGTGCGTTCACCTTCAAGAATCATCGATAACGCCGCGCGGTCCTTCACTGAACCGCCTGGGTTGAGGTGTTCCGCTTTAGCGAAAAGTTCGACGCCGCTCGGCAACTCTTTATCGAAAATGTCGATGCGAAGAAGTGGAGTGTTTCCGATCTGTGCTTCGATCGAACCGCGGGTGAAACTGAGGCGATAGTCTTTTGCTGGGCTGAGTCCCATGTTCATTTTGCCCGAAAAGAAAACCGGTCGCCTTTTTCAATGCGACCGGTTTACCGTGAATCTTTTGCTAGTCAGTGGTTAGCTTATTGGCTCCCTCCGGCTGCACACGGCCCTACGGTCGCGCTGCGGTAACAGCACCACTGACAGTAATAACAACAAGAGCAAGTGTTCAGCATGGTTGACGAAGTATTAATTATGCGAAAACTATAGGGGCTCCTCGAAACGACTGTCAACTGTAGGGGCGGCACTCCGTGGCCGCCTTGATATGAATTATCATTCAACCATGTTTCTAAGCGAACGGGAGAATTGAAAAGAGGGCGGCCACGGAGTGCCGCCCCTACAAATTGGAGGTCATAATGAATCCTGCTACTGCCACGTTGTGGCCCGCTTTACCACTCGACGCGTGGGAAGACACGCGCGCAACGCTCCATATGTGGAGTCAGATCGTCGGCAAGGTGCGATTAGCACAAACGCCGCTGGTTAATCACTGGTGGAATGTGCCGCTCTATGTTTCGGCTCGGGGACTGACAACTTCTGCGATGCCTTACGGCGAAACAACTTTCGAGATGGAGTTTGATTTCATCGATCACAATTTGGTCGTTAAATGCAGTGACGGGGCCGAACGACGAGTGAAACTCGAACCAAAGTCGGTCGCAACGTTTTATCAGGAAACAATGGCCGCATTGAGTAACCTGGGATTACAAGTTCACATCTGGACCATGCCAGTTGAAATTCCTGATCCAATCCGGTTCGAAGAAGATCAGAAGCACGCGTCGTACGATCCAGATTACGTTCGAAAGTTCTGGCGAGTGTTACGGAGCTCCACTGATGTGCTCCAGGAGTTTCGTGCCCGTTTTATCGGGAAGTGCAGTCCAGTCCATTTTTTCTGGGGCAGTTTCGATCTTGCAGTCACACGCTTCTCAGGTAGGCCAGCACCACCACGTCCTGACGCCGACCCAATAACGCGTGAGGCATATTCACACGAAGTTATCAGTCACGGTTTTTGGCCAGGACACGGCTTTGGTAAGCCGGCTTTTTATTCCTACACAGCTCCAGCTCCGAATGGATTGAGCGAAGGTCCACTTCGACCGAAGGAGGCTTATTACTCAAAGGACCTGAACGAGTTTTTATTGCTTTACGACGATGTACGTCAGTCAACAGATCCTGAAAAGGCTTTGATGGAGTTTTGTGAGTCGACGTACGAGGCAGGAGCTAATTTAGCAGGCTGGGATCGCGCGGCGTTGGAGCGGTAATAATTTTTGGAGTGCGGTGGCTCTGGCACCGCTTTGGAACGCTGTTACAAAACCAATACTAAAGCGGTGCCAGAGTCACCGCACTCCAAACTTAGTTTGATCCACCAGACGCTTTAAGTGGCTTCCAAAAGGCACTCAGCCGTTTGCCACTCGCCGTTTGCAAAATACTCATCACGCCCATGTAACTGAAGCCGAAAAAGAATAGCGTCAGAAACGGGATCGTGCCCCACATGTGCAAACGTACCGAGTAGAGAATAGCGAGCAGAAAGTAAACCGCAAAACTGAGTTCCAACAGCGGCAATAGTCCTCGCTTACGCTTGTACTTCTTTCGCTTCCACGTCGCGTCAGTTGTTTCTTCCACTCGATACTTCGGAGTGCGAACAAATTCAGTCTTCACACCTAACAAAGCCTCGAGTACAGCGCGTGCGTTTGAAAATGCCAGGCCAATACCTAACGCCATGACCAGCGGCAGGTGCAGCAAACGCGGCGTACGTTTCTCGTCGAGATACCAAACGGCGGTCCCATAGAAAAGCACAACTGAGATCGACGAGAAAAACAATAACGGAAGATCAAGGATCATCAAGTGGTAGAAAGGTTGGTTGTACCGAACCAGCAACAGCGGAAACTGGAGGAAGCTCGCAACAATCATCAGCGGGTAGCTGATGTTGCCGGTCAACCTAAAGAACATTTCCAACTTCACGCGTAGCGGTAAAGGCGCAAGCCATATCCTTGGATATAACTTCAAGCCGACTTGCATCACGCCCTTGGCCCAGCGTCGTTGCTGAGCCTTGAATGCATTGATTTCGACAGGAATTTCCGCAGGTGATTCTTCATCGAGCAGGTAAACAAACTTCCAACCCATCAACTGAGCACGAAAACTGAGATCAGTGTCTTCCGTCAGCGTGTCGTGTTGCCAACCACCACTCGTAGCAATTGCCTGTCTTCGCCAAATGCCGGCGGTGCCGTTGAAGTTGAAAAAACCACCAGTACGATTACGCGTCGTTTGCTCAACTACAAAGTGACCATCGAGCATGATCGTCTGAAGACGAGTCAACAAATTGTAGTTTCCATTAATGTGGGCCCAACGCATTTGTGCGCAACCCACAAGTGGATCGATGAAGAAGTCGACGAGCTTCCGCAAACAATCCGGTTTGGGAACAAAATCAGCATCGAAGATCGCGAACAAATCACCCTTGGCATATTTGAGTCCGTTCTCCAATGCGCCCGCTTTAAACCCGGTTCGATCGTCACGATGAATGTAGTGAATGTCGAATCCTTGATCCACGTATTTCGCGACAACGGCCGCGGCTACTTTTGTCGTCTCATCGGTCGAGTCATCGAGCACTTGAATTTCAAACTTCTCACGCGGGTAATCGATCGCTGTTACCGCTTTCAGGAGTCGCTCGACGACATAAAGTTCGTTGAAGAGCGGGAGTTGGACCGTAATGGGCGGCAGGTTAGCTTCGTCATAACGGCCGGCGGGCTCAGGAACGAAGTTGCGATAACGCCAGAAGTCGATGACCTGCTTGATGCGGTATGCACCATAGACCGCGAGCGTCGCCAGGATGGTGAAATAGAGAAGCAGAACAATCCAATCAAAGGTATCGAGTTTGTATAGCGGACTGATGTTGCCCCAGGTTTTATAGACCAGGTCGTGAAAGTACTTTTCAAAAATTTTGTCTGGCGGGGCTCCGACAGGGGTAGGCCACGGTGTCGGTACAGGAACTGCTTGAGTTTGGAAGATCATATGGTTAAGAACTTCGAGCGGGCCAGGCCCTACATCGAAAGCGCCGTCAGCGAAATAGCCGGACGGCGCAACTTTAAACTCCTGATTGGTCTACCTTTGCAACTTAAATCCGCTCATTGAGCGACAAAGATTCTAACCTAGCAACACTGGAATCGCGAAACCTCCTTGGCAAGTGCCTACCTCCTGGGAGGCCGATCACGACGAGTCTGAAGCGCCGCTTTGTTATATCGAGACCGCCGAAGGAGACTCTGTTACAAAGGTGCGCCACTCCAAGGAGGTTCTCTAACTAAATTCGTCTTTCAGGAGCGCTGTAATCACTCGAGGCGCTAGCGACAGCTTCCGGAGATGGCACTGTGAATGTTTGAAGAGCAGGTCTAACGCGCTTCGATAAGCGCCACTGACTTAACTCTGCTACCGCTGGCATTACATAAAAAACAACCACTGCCCCAAACAGAAAGCCAGTCGCGAATCGGGATGAATGTGTGTTCAGCCAAATGCCGAAGAAGCCCAGCGAGAAATCGATGAGCAGTGGGACAGCACCAAGAAATAACCACTTGCGAGGCGGAACTGAACAGGATCTCAATGATCGAATCAAAGGGTAGCCAAGCAGCGTCAGGGCGAAGCCAGCATAAATCCCTGTACAGCGAGCACACACAGCGAACTTATGACCAGCAATAAAGAAGGAACGTTCTGGAAGTTGGTGACAAAGAAGTCCGAACGGCTGATAGATTGTTAGCGCGACCTGGGTATGACCTGCGGCTGAAGCCAAAGGCGCTGCGATGATTAGGGAACAAAACAACAACGTCATCAGAACCACGCCTGACCAGAAGAGCAGCGGTCTCCGATCACGCTTTGTTTGTGATCGATATTCGTTTGGAGCTAAAAGCACAGATTAAGTTGTCTTTCCCAACTCCTGATACTCAAAACCTAATCACTGTATCCGGTCCACCATCAATGTGAAGCGTATCGACAAACCTGATGTTGCGCGACTCACTTGTCATCACCAGTGAATGCGTTCGCTTGCCCGCACCAAAGAACCGTACACCCTTCAACAGAGCTCCGTCTGTTACCCCGGTTGCTGAGAAGATGATCTTCTTGCCCGGGGCCAAGTCGTCTGTGTCGTATATCTTGTTTGGATCTCTGATCCCCATCGAGTCGAGTCTTCTGAGGACGTCCTCGCGATTTGGCACCTTGTCCTTGTCAACCCCGAGTCGTTCTGCATCAAAAACAAGTCGTGCCTGAATCTCACCATTCAAACACTTCATTGCAGCTGCTGTAATAACTCCCTCGGGTGCACCACCAATGCCCACCAAGGCGTGAATGTTTGTGCCAGCAACTGCAGAAGAGATACCCGCAGACAAATCGCCATCCGAAATCAAACGGATGCGCGCACCGGCTTCTCTAACATCACCTATTAGCTTTTTGTGCCGAGTACGATCGAGAACGATCACCGTTAGATCTTCTATGTCACGTCCTAAGCGGCGAGCGATATTCTTCAAGTTGTCCTTCACCGGTGCGTCGATATCGATGACACCGCGCGACGACGGCCCGACAACTATCTTGTCCATGTAAATATCCGGCGCATTCAGGAGTCCACCTCGTTCAGCCGCCGCCAGAACAGCAATCGCGTTGTTGGCGCCGAGCGCACAAAGGTTGGTCCCTTCAAGTGGGTCAACAGCGATATCAACCTCGGGAAACGACGCAGCCAAATCTTCGTTAATTCCGAATCCGCCTCCCACTTCCTCGCCGATGTACAGCATTGGCGCTTCATCGCGCTCGCCTTCGCCGATAACGACGCGCCCGCGCATAGGCACAGTATCCATTACCTCGCGCATCGCTTCGACGGCGACATGATCGGAATATTTTCTATCACCCTGTCCCATAGTGCGCGCCGCAGCAATGGCTGCCGCCTCACAAACGCGCAGGAAATCCAGAGACAGTTCGCGATCTGTTCTCAACTCGTGACCCATAGGTTCAGTTCTCCTGATTCCGGGATGTAATAGCTGCTCAGCAGTGGACGATTAACGGTGTTCACTGTAGAAGAAATGCGCTGTCATACTAACAGACGAGACCCCCCATTTCGTAGCCGCTTGCTCTTCTCTAGTCGCCCATCTGCAACGACTCCGGGAAGGTGATAGTTCTGCCTGAGACTGCAACAAAGTAAGAAGGATTAAATTCTGAAAATCGCCTGTAATCCACACTTTTTCACCATTAATACGGCAAAACTGCCTGGCTATTATTTGTCCTGATCCAAGTAGTTATTTTCGCATCCGATCGTGGCCCCACTCGTTGTAATGAATGACTAGCAACTCGACTCATAAGTACCATCCCAATTCACGTTTTGGAGTAGCCGAATGAATCCACGTCCCAAATCTCTTGTTCTCGATCTCTCGCAAGTTGGCGCAGACGATATCGAGCTCGTCGGCGGCAAGTGTGCCAGTCTTGGCGAACTGTTCCGCGCCTTATCTCCACGCGGTGTGCGTGCGGTAGACGGTTTCGCCACGACAAGTGAGGCCTATCGTCTTCTCCTGGCCAGCAACAACTTGCGCGAGCGCCTGAAAGAATTGATGAACGGTTTGGACCACAATGACATTCGTGCGTTGAATGACGCCGGACGTGAAGCCCGGGCACTCATGCTGGACACTCCGCTACCCACAACAGTTCACGAAGCGATTATCGATAGCTATCGACGTCTCTGTGCTCGTCTTGGTCGAACCACCGAAGTAGCCGTTCGTTCATCAGCGACGGCGGAAGATCTTCCCGAGGCATCCTTTGCCGGTCAGCAGGACACAATTCTCAACGTACGAGGTGAGCAACATCTCATCGATGCCTGTCACCGTTGTTTCGCTTCGCTCTGGACTGATCGTGCAATCTCCTATCGTGCTGCACGTGGTTTCGATCACTTTGACGTCGCACTTTCGATCGGAGTCCAACCAATGGTGCGATCGGATCAGGCTTGTTCGGGGGTCATGTTTACACTCGACACTGAATCCGGCTTTCGTGATGCAGTTGTAATTAACGGCGCATGGGGACTTGGCGAAGCAATTGTGCAGGGGATGGCGACTCCGGATGAGTGGATCGTTTTCAAACCTACACTAAAGCAAGGTGCTCGGCCGATCGTCAGTCGTCGTCTCGGAAGCAAGGAAGTGAAAATGGTTTACGGTCTCGACGGGAGAGGTACACGCACTCGTGAGGTTGTTGAAGCACAGAGACAACGTTGTTGTCTTAGTGACTATGAGGTGCTCGAACTCGCTCGTTGGGCCTGCGTCATCGAGGACCACTATTCGGAACGAGCCGGTAAAGCGACGCCAATGGACATTGAGTGGGCCAAGGATGGTTACACTGGAGAGTTGTTTATTCTCCAGGCAAGACCAGAAACAGTTCACTCGAGCAATCATCACACCTACGTCGAAACCTATCGTCTGACTGGAGAACACGACACCGCACTCGTTAGTGGAATTGCTGTCGGAGAAAAGATTAGCCTGGGTCGCGTTCACGTCCTGGCGGATCCAGATCATCTCGCACAATTTCAAGCTGGTGACGTACTCGTCACATCAATGACTGATCCAGCATGGGAACCGATCATGAAGAAGGCCGCCGCGATTGTTACTGACCGTGGTGGTCGCACCTGTCATAGTGCAATCATCAGCCGCGAGTTAGGGCTACCGTGCATTGTCGGGACTGGAAATGCAACAAGTGTCTTGAAGACTGGTAACCAGGTTACCGTCTCGTGTTCTGAAGGAGCACATGGAAATGTTTACGAAGGCAAGATTGACTTCGCGGTCGATCGACGATTAGTCGGCGGCGGGCAGCGACCGCGTACACAAGTGATGATGAACGTTGGCGATCCCGATCATGCGTTCGCGGTTGCTTCACTTCCAAACGATGGTGTCGGACTCGCACGACTCGAGTTCATCATAAATAACCACATCGGCATACACCCGATGGCGCTCGTTCGCTATCCACTATTGCAGAACGCCGACGTCGTAAAAGAGATTGAGAGGCGAATCGGCGAAGAAGACCCACGAGACTTCTTTATTCGACGGTTGGCAGAAGGCATTGGTCGTATTGCTGCAGCGTTTTATCCCAAGCCCGTTATCGTGCGAATGTCGGACTTCAAATCAAACGAATACGCGATGTTGATTGGTGGACATGAGTTCGAACCGGTCGAGGAAAATCCGATGCTCGGTTTCCGCGGAGCTTCGCGTTACTACGATGAACGCTATCGCGAAGGATTTCATCTTGAATGCCAGGCGCTACAACGAGTTCGAGAAGAAATGGGCCTGGTGAACGTAAAAGCGATGATTCCGTTTTGTCGGACAGTCGCTGAAGCAGAGCGCGTTGTCAGTTTGATGGCGGAATTTGGTTTGAAACAGGGCGAACACGGACTCGAAATCTATGCGATGTGCGAGTTACCGGCAAATGTTATTTATGCCGATGAGTTTCTCCGTGTGTTTGATGGTTACTCAATTGGATCGAATGATCTGACGCAGTTAACACTTGGACTCGATCGTGACTCTGAGATGGTGGCCCACTTGTTTGATGAGCGCGATGGTGCAGTCGAGCGCATGGTCACGCTGGCGATTGAAGCGGCAAGACGTGCCGGAAAGAAAATAGGCATTTGTGGCCAAGCGCCATCCGATTATCCAGAGTTTGCTCAGTTTCTTGTGGAGAAAGGCATCTCTTCTATTTCACTAAATCCTGACACTGTGATTCAAACGACGGAGAAAATTCTCGAGTTCGAAGAAGAGTTGCAGTCTCTGGCGACTACAGTTCCAGCTGTTGTGACGACACCACCATCAAAAACGGAGTTGATATCAGTCGTCGAAGCAACGCTCGACTAATTTCTGGGGCCGCAGTCGTCCGCACCTGCGTCCTCACATCCCAATCAACTCGCTTGCCTCTGCTTGACTATCCGGTGTCAATCAGCGTAAGTAGCAACGCATAATTCTAGCGGACTCCCCCAAACTAGGTCTTAATTCCAGCCCCTGAGGAGGTGTTATGTCCACTGCTCAAGCAGTTCAAGAAATCAATGAAGACAAAATGAATCAGTTCCTGGGTAAAGTCATCGGCGACTTTGGTGCATCCTTAAGCTCAGCCCTTGTGTATATCGGTCAGAAACTGGGTTTGTACAATGCTCTTGCAAATGGACCACTCACTCCGTCAGAGCTGGCCCAACAAACCAATACAAATGAGCGATACATACGTGAGTGGTTGGTTAACCAGGCCGCTGGCGGTTATGTGGAATACGACAAAGAAAGTGGGAAATACAGTCTGACTCCTGAGCAAACAGTCGCCTTAACCGAGGAATTAAGTCCTTTCTACATCGGTGGCGGTTTCTTCGTGGTCAAGGCGATGACCCAGGCTGTCGAACGTATTGAGGACCACTTCCGCAATGGCGGCGGAATGTTATGGGGTGAACATCATCCTGACCTATTCATCGGTACGGAAAAGTTCTTCCGTCCGGGGTACTCAGCTCATCTAGTTGCCAGCTGGATTCCCTCGCTGACCGGAATCGACGAAAAACTGAAAGCCGGCGGCAAGGTCGCCGATGTTGGATGTGGACACGGCGCCTCGACGCTGATCATGGCGCAGGCATATCCCAATTCAGAGTTTTGGGCGTTTGATAATCACGAAGCATCGATTCGACACGCTGGAGCAGCTAAAGCTGGCAGCGAAGTCGCGAACCGTGTGCATTTCGAAGTCGCGAGTGCGCAAACAATTCCAGACAAACAATACGACATGGTTTGCTTCTTTGACTGTTTGCACGACATGGGTGACCCAGTTGGTGCAATGAAGCGAGCAGCAGAGGTATTGTCCCCTGAAGGCAGCGTGTTGATTGTTGAGCCAATGGCAGGTAACAAGGTTGAAGAAAACTTCAACCCAATAGGAAGAACGTTTGCGGCAGCCTCGACGTTGTGCTGTACGGCAAATTCAATGGCGTTGAATGGACCGGCACTGGGTGCAGTTGCGTCGGAGGAGGCAATTCGCAATACCGTTTTGGCCGGAGGATTCACGCAGTTTCGTCGAACTACAGAAACGCCATTCAATCGAATTTTCGAAGTGAGACATTAGTAGTCGAGTATCTTGCACTGAGAAGGGCGACTATCACGGTCGCCCTTCTTTATTTCAGTAGGCCAGGATTTCACTTTGTAGTAGACAAACAAAAATTCAACGAGTAATCTCACGCGCACTTGATGGTAAGGTGATCGTCTCCTCACTTTGTTCAAGAGTTTTTAGTTTCTTGCCTCCATCCTCATCACCATGGACCGCAGAATAGTGGCGATTAGAGAAAAGATTGAACGCGAGGCCTCTCTATCGTTGTCCATCGCAGCTCTCGGTATGTCGGTTGGCCTTTCAGCATCACGCCTCCGCCACCTCTTCAAGCATGAAACTGGTGAGACGCTAAGCCAATACATAAAGGAAGAGCGACTGAAGCGAGGCGAGTTTCTGCTTCGCACTACCTACCTCTCTGTGAAGGAGATTGCAACTCAAGTAGGAATGGGTTCGGGTCCGTACTTCGCCAGGCAATTCAAGACACGCTTCGGCACTTCACCAACAACCTATCGACTACGATTTGGCCCAAGTGCCAAAGGCGACTAGCCGTTTTAGACACACAATAGCCACTTTGTTCAATCCTTCACCATTGACTCTATCGATGAAGTCGCATAGAGTTCGCGGCACTCAAGAACAACCAATGTCGTAATAACCTCACAAATGGAGTTCTATATGACGTCCGAATCCTCACGTCTCATTGTCAGCCAGAATAAGATCACGAGACACTTCCTTCGTAGCCTCACCGTATTCATCACTCTCATTTACATCCTGGCCATCAATCTCGCAAAAGCACAGAGTCCCGACGTTACTATCGCCATTGTGAACGATGAAAAAGTAACCTTGAGAGAGCTTGATGAATCGATTGCTCAGCAAATCTTTCCATTGAACCAGCAGTTGTACGCCCTTAGAAAGGCGGCCCTGTCGAATCTAATCGCCGCCAAGATTCTCGAACGTGAGGCTATAAAAAAGGGCATCTCTGTCGAAGATCTCCGCAAACAACTTATGGTTGGCAGTATCAATGTGACGAAGGCTCAGGTGGAGGAGGCATACGTCCAGAATCTACCCCTGCTGTCAATGATGAGTCCACACGAGGCCAAGGAGAGACTTAGGCTGGATCTCGAGAGTCAACAGCGAATGAAACTCTATCGCAGGGCACTGGAGGATCTGAAGCAACAGGCTAAGATCACTTTGCTCCTTGAACAGCCTGGCCCACCAGGCAAACTGGATGATGGACTCTCGCCTACTAAGGGTGCACGTCAACCGACACTAACAATCGTCGAGTTCTCCGACTTCCAGTGTCCGTATTGTCGACAAGTGCAGCCTACTCTCAATGCATTGCTGGATGAATATGCTCAGCGAGTCCGTGTGGTATTCAAATACCTACCGATTGAAAGCCATGCAAACTCTCATCTGGCTGCTGAGGGCGCGTACTGTGCTAGTGAGCAAGAACGGTTCTGGCAATTTCATGATGCAATTTTCGCCTCCAGCGAAGTTTCAAAGAACAGCCTCGAATTAATCGCAACGAACCTTGGTCTGAATCTTTCAAAATTCAGTGAATGCTCCAAATCTGTTCGTCCTCAAGTCGCAATCGCCAAAGACCTGGAGAATGCGAAGCTTCTAGGGATAGAGAGCACACCCAGCTTTGTCATCGGTGATGAAATTGTTAATGGAGCTATCAGCCTCGCAGAGTTCAAACAAATCGTCGATCGCAAGCTAAGTCAACTGACCTCAACACCGTCCTCAACTAAGTAGGAGATCCTCATGCATAGTAAATATTCTCTAGCGTTTGCCACTTGCCTGGTGGTGCTTCTTACAGCTCTAGAAACACGAACGGCCGCCCAGCGAAAGGAGGCTGAAAAACCAGGTTCGCCTGTGGCGACTATTAAGAAGTCGATTGAACCGCACGAGAAACTCATACGGGAAGCGTATGACAAACTCGTGAGGTACCACGCCAGTGCGATCACGCGGCAAAACAAAGAGGCGCGAGCTGCACTGCGACAAAGTCAACTGATTGGGTTTGAGTTTACGAATTTTCACACGGGACCCATTCAGGAGGTCCTGGCGAATCGATATTCGAAATTGATAACGATGCCAACAGGCGAGGTTGTCACGGTAAGCCACGGCACCTACTCAGTAAATAAGGGTCCCGAACAAGTGACGTTCACAGCGAGTTGGACCTCAGGCAGCTACTCCACTATTTTCGATCCAGAGTGGACCTTTTCTGACGTTCTACAATTTGAAGCAAGTAAGTACTCGGACGTCAGCACGTATACGTTGTATGACGTCAAGGTATCACTTGACGGCAAGTCCCGGAGCTACCGCGCCATGGTCCTGTTTCACGATCTTGGTCGTTCAATGGGAATCGGCAGTCCACAGTTCTTGGACCAAATCGTAGATGGTTTGAACTGGGTTTGGGGCGAAACTCGTCCGCCCTACGATCCTGCAATGGAAGATCAGCCACCATCAGCACCAGCACGTGACTCGCTCGATTTAAATAGCGCAGATACATCCCTTGAATCATCGGAAAGCTCCCTGTATCCGTCATCTGATGGAGGTGGCATTGATCCGGGAGTTGCTCTCGCCGGTCTTACAACAGATGGTCTATGGACCGCCAGGGACGACACGGACCACGCGTCGGGTGACCACTTGGGAACCGCAAAGTTCGCAACCAAATGCAGCTACGCCGAAAACAACCGCCAGCGGTGTGACGTCACAATCAGCAATTTTGCGGCAAATGACAGTGGCACTTTAACCGACATATTTCAAATTTACGTTCACAGAGGGGCAAAGGATGAAAAGCTCGAATCGGCTTTTGCACCCATCGGAACAAACGTTACCTGCGCTTCAGCGGCGGCAGTAGCATTCTCGTCCTGTCTGATTGGGTTTGAGTGTCAGGTCAACGCATCGGTCACCTTAAACTTTGGCGTGGGTACAGCAAGCGCAACCGTTACAGGTGGAAATCTATGGAGAGCAGCCCAAGCGGTCTCCAACACGTGCAACTTACCTCCGGTAATCGCGGGCGGTTGTACCGTCCCAAGCCTCAATGGCACATGCCCAATTGGAATGACTGTTAATAGTTCCGGCTGCTGCGTAATCGGCAGTTCCGGCAGTTGCAGCACTGACTTTGCAAATCGGTGTTTGAGGTTTGGAGGAGACTACGACTTCATCTCTTGCACCTGCACTGGCTGTGACACCTGTGGAGGATCTCCGATCGTCATCGATGTGAACGGAGATGGGATATCGATGACTGGACCGTCAGATGGTGTCCAGTTTGATCTGAACAGCAACGGCACAAGGGATCGTCTTGGCTGGCTGGCAGCGAATTCCGATGATGCCTGGTTAGTGCTGGACCGAAATGGCAACGGCACAATTGATAACGGTGCTGAATTGTTCGGTGACCTCACTTCACAACCTGCAGCTCCAAATAAGAATGGATTCCTGGCACTCGCGGAGTTTGATAAGTCTTCTAATGGCGGAAACGGAGACGGTCAGATAGATACCCAGGACGCCATCTTCCCCAGCCTTCGTCTGTGGCGAGACGTTAACCACAATGGCGTGTCAGAACCTGGCGAACTGTTCAGTCTGGCTTCACTGAACGTCAAGGCGATCGAACTGGATTTCAGGGAAGCCAAACGTGTAGACCAATACGGAAACGAGTTTCGGTATCGCGCGAAGGTTAAAGATACAAGGGAAGGCTCAGTCGGACGCTGGGCATGGGATGTCTTCTTGTCACACTAGACTTGAGCTACCTTTTTAAACACCAAGAGCGTCGTCGCAAAAATGCGCCGACGCTCTTTTACACGTTCTGAAAGGTGTAGTCGCACGGCTACTTCTGCCAAGCGGGCAACGTTCTTCGAGCCCCTCTCTCTTTTTTCAAACCCAACGCCCAGTCAGCCTGCATTAAGGTGTGAATGTCTCTTGTCCCCTCGTAAATCACTGCCGCCTTGCAGTTTCTCAAATATCGCTCGACCGGATAATCATTTGAATAACCATTTGCGCCGTGAACCTCAATCGCCATAGACGCCGCTTTTTCACTTCTTGTTGTTGCCTGCCATTTAGCTAAACTTGTCGCTTTCGCGTTTGGCTGACCAGTGTTCTTCAAATATCCGGCCCGAAGCCAAAGCAAATGACTCATCTGATAATCCGCCTCCATCTCGGCAATCTTCTGTTTCACAAGTTGATGGTTGGCAATCTTGGTCCCGAACGTTTCACGCGTATTGGCATAATCAACTGACGCATCCCGTGATGCTCGAATTACTCCAGTTGCACCAGCAGCAACCGTGTACCTGCCCTGTTCGAGTGCAAACATCGCAATCTTGAAGCCTTCGCCCTCTTCACCGACCATGTTCGCTTGTGGCACTCGTACATCCTCAAGCGAGAAGTAGCCAGTGTTACCAGCGCGAATTCCCAGCTTTCCATGAATCGTGCCCGAAGAAAAACCCTTCATTGATCGCTCAACGATGAAACACGACATCCCACTGTGATCCCGCTTGCGTCGTTTCTCTTCATCGGTCCAGCAGAAAAACAGAAAATTATCTGCAATATCCGCGAGGCTAATCCACATCTTTTCCCCATTGAGAATCCAGTCGTTGCCATCGCGCCGCGCGTTAGATCGCGCACCAACAACATCCGACCCTGCGCCTGGTTCAGTTAGACCATAGGTCGCCAACTTCTCTCCCTTTGCCTGAGGAACTAAATACTTCTGCTTCTGTTCCTCCGTTCCCCAGGTCAACAAGGTCAGCGAGTTCAGCCCAGTATGAACTGACATGATGACTCGTAGAAAGGTGTCGACAGCCTCGAGTTCCTCACACACAAGGCCCAGGGAAATGTAGTCGAATCCCGCACCACCGTATTCCTCTGGAATACATACTCCCAGTAGATTCAGCTCGGCCATTTTCTTGAGGATTGCCGGATTAAACTGCTGTTTCTCATCCCATTCTTTGATATGTGGTCCCACTTCATTGCGCGCAAATTCCCGCACTGTCTGCACAAGAGCTTTATGGTCATCGGTAAATTCAAAATCGATCATTGTGTTTACTCTCTTCAGTTACGTTCTAAAAATGACCGCACATCTTACTCAACTCCAACTCGCAAAGTCCAAACAGCGCCAGATTCCGGTTGGATAAAACGCTTTGCTATACTGCGCTCCATGCCAGCGAAAAAGAATGGAAACAGCACCACAGTTGGTCTCGTTCAGATGACTTGCGATCAAAAGCCCGAGAGCAACCTGAAAAAAGCTATCGACGGAATCTCGGATGCTGCTAAACGAGGGGCAAAGATAGTCTGTTTACAGGAACTGTTTCGCTCACAGTATTTCTGTCAAACGGAGGATATTGAGCTATTCAAGCTTGCGGAAACGATTCCGGGACCCTCAACTGATGCAGTCGGCAAGATTGCGAAACAAAAGAAAGTTGTCGTGATCGCGTCGTTATTTGAAAAGCGTGCCGCCGGCGTTTATCACAATACCGCGGTCATCATCGATGCAACCGGAAAAGTTGCCGGCAAGTACCGCAAGATGCACATTCCTGACGACCCTCTTTACTATGAAAAGTTTTACTTCACGCCAGGAGATCTCGGATTCCAAACTCACGTCACAACCCATGGCAAAGTTGGAGCCCTTGTCTGTTGGGACCAATGGTTTCCAGAAGCTGCGCGTTTGACTGCACTGCAGGGAGCGCAATTTCTTTTCTATCCCACCGCTATCGGATGGTTACCGGATGAAGAACAATCGATGAATGAAGCGCAACATTCAGCCTGGGAGACTATCCAGCGTGCGCATGCCATCGCAAATGGAGTCTATGTTGCTGTGGTGAATCGTGTCGGTAAAGAGGGCAAACTCACATTCTGGGGCCAATCGTTTGTTGCTGATCCTTTCGGCCGCATAATTGCCAGGGCCTCAGCTGATCGGGAAGAAGTTCTGGTCGTCGATTGCGACCTGTCTAAAATTGACGAGACAAGACAAAACTGGCCCTTCCTTCGCGATCGCAGGATTGACGCATACGATGGTCTGCGCCTTCGTTACGGTGAATAGCATGAAATACGGAATTCTTGACTTCATCGGGAACATCGGCGTTGTGTTGTTGATGGTGGCTTACCTGCTACTCCAGTTAAACCGGCTCAGCATTAGCGGACTCATGTACTCACTGCTTAATGCAATCGGCGCCGCCATGATCGTCATCTCGCTCGTAGCCAATTTCAACTTATCTGCCTTTATTATTGAAGTATTTTGGATCTTCATAAGCCTCCTCGGAATCTATCGACACTTCAAGCACCCCTCCGAAATTCTTGATGGCAGAAACTAAAGAACCGACACCAGCGGAACTTGCTTTTAGGATGCCCGCCGAGTGGCATCCTCATTCAGCGACCTGGCTAACCTGGCCCAAAGACCCCGAGACCTGGCCGGATCGAGTTGAACTGGCTCAATCAATATTTCTTAAGATGATGGCGGCACTCACGCCTGGTGAAGAGGTGCATCTGATGGTCGATGATACCGAGGCCGAAGCAAAGGTGCGCAATCAGTGCGTTTTTGAGAGCGCGAAGAATATCGTCTTTCATCAAATCCCAACTGTTGACTCATGGGTTCGCGATTATGGTCCAAACTTCCTAATCAGCGACGACGGAGAGTTGGCTTTTAACGATTGGATATTCAACGCCTGGGGCGACAAATATGAAGAACTGAAACGCGATGACCGCATTCCGCAACTGTTGGAAACGGTGCTCGAGGTCCGTCGCTTTGAACCTCGCATAGTAATGGAAGGTGGATCGATCGAAGTCAACGGGGCCGGGTGCGTGCTCACCACTGAACAGTGTTTACTCAATCCCAATCGCAATCCACAGTTAAGCCGAACGGAGATCGAACAATACTTGAAGGACTTTCTCGGTGTGGAAAAGGTCTTGTGGCTTGGTGACGGTATTGTTGGTGATGATACTGACGGACACATCGATGACATTGCACGGTTTGTCGAACCAAACGTGATTGTGACCGTGATTGAGGACGACCCGTCAGACGCAAACTACCAACTACTACAAGATAACCTTTCCCGACTGCGTTCGATGACGGACATTTCGGGCCGCGGTTTCGACATCGTTACACTACCAATGCCCGGGGTTGTTGGCGGCACCAGCACAAACAAGCGCAATCTTGATCGATTACCTGCAAGCTACGCGAACTTCTACATCGGCAACAAGGTTGTACTTGCACCAGTGTTTGGTCACATAAACGATGAACGCGCAGTCGCAACACTGCAATCGCTGTTTCCCACGCGGCGCGTCGTCCCAATCAACTGCGAACCATTGGTCTGGGGCATGGGAACAATTCATTGCCTCACTCAACAACAACCAAATGTCCGATAAGCTTCGGCTTGTCTTAAGTTCCGCAACACTCAACTAACCTAGTCACTTCTTTCCGCAACCAAACGCTGGGCCTCCTTCTTCGCATCCTCCAGATCTCGAACTCGTCCGTCAAGCTGCATCTCGTAAACCAAGCGCGTGATCTCACCGACCCGTGGGCCAGGCGTAAGACCCATCTCCAACAGATGACGGCCTAACAGAATCGGAGGTGGCGCACTTCGCTCTATTTCCAATGCACGCACTTTGTCGATAAACCATTCTTGCGGTTCAGCCTCGTACCACTTCTCACGCGGCACCCACTCTGCATTTCGGCCAAGCGAGTCAGCTTTCGCGACTCGGTATAGCAGGTCAGGTTCACACCTCCTCGCGAGTCTTCGGAAGGCTCCCTCACCCACCTCGTCACGCTTTTTGTAGAACTCTCCCGGCTTTAAATGCTCTCGCACAAGTGCGACGACTTGCGAACGGACGTCGTATCCTTCGATCGTGTGAACGTTAAGCCGATCGAGAAAACTAATCGTAGGTGCAACACCCGCTTCTTCGTGCCCGCGTGAGCGCCAATGCCCTTCGAGAAATTCTGTAGTTGGTGGTTTCCCGAAATCGTGACACAGCGCTGCCAGCATTACTGTCACCTGGCGTGGATACGACAAATCATCAATGAGCTCACGTGCACAATCCACAACGAGTTGCGTATGAACAAAGACGTCTCCCTCTGGATGCCAGTCCGGATCCTGCGGAACATCGATCAGGCTCTTCATCTCGGGAAACAACTGATCAAACACATTCAAATCCCGGA
>PSRF01000275.1 GCA_003175865.1 Blastocatellia bacterium | reverse complement strand
TACAAAACAAGAAGAATGCGTGGAAGGTAAGTTTACCGCAGTTGACTGACACTGTGTGTAAGGGATTCGTTATTCCGCGTGGTTTTGTTGTGATTGGAGAAAAAGACAGCCCGAGTTGTCCCGCAAAGGGCGGTAATAAGAAGGCGTGGCGGATTAGAGCGAAGAGTCAGGAATAGTGTTGAATGCTGAATGCACCGGTGTAGACGGACCAAGCAACTTATCATCTTTCATCTTTCATTTTAGGACGTTGTGCTTTCCTGCGAGCTTTTTGTTCATCGAGGCGAACGCAACAATCAGCCGAAATGAAAGACAAAAGATGATAAATGCTGAATGATAAATTGCTTGAATTCCTTACGAACAGGAGCACCCGGATCCCAATGACCAAGCGACCGATATACGTCACGCTCATCGGTTTGTTCTTCATAGTATTGGGCACTCTCGCGTTGGGTGGTGGCTTGATGGATCTCTTTAACTCGATGAGGGGGCACCCCGTCCGGAACTCAATCGGCGAACTCCTAATCATGTGCCTGACTCGCCTAATCGGATTAATTGCTGGAGTGTTTCTGTTGAAGAGGAAGAATTGGGCGCGATGGCTCTGCATTGCCTGGATGGCGTTCCACGTGATTCTCACCTTGCTACCACCTCCCAAGGTCCCTCAACTGGTTATTCACATCGTCTTTCTTTCGTTGCTGTTGTTCTTTCTGTTTCGACCTCGCGCGAATGAATATTTTGCTCGCTAGACAAGCAAATCAGTGGCACTGAAATTCGGTTTCGTTTTGAGTAGCGGGGAACGTGAGAACGACCGCGAAGACTGCCAATTAAAAAAGAAGCTCTCCACTTGCGGTTTTCTAAAGAGATCTACCAATCAGCAATCGGCAATCGCAAAATCGGTGTACGTCGTTTGTATGTGGAAGACGGACTCCCGTGCTTGTAGTGAAATCCTCTTGCGTTATGCCTCATCATGTGACGTCAGCATTGATGACCGCAGGAAAATGATGCAGCCAGCACGTACGGCTACCGTTCGTTCTGAACCAAGGGCTAGGACAAGGGAGTGAAGACAATGAGGTTAACGGAATTTTTTCTTAACGAACTTGAAAGAGAGGTCGACCGGTCTCGCAAAGCTTTGGAGGAGGTCCCCGATGGCAAGTACGACTGGCGGCCTCATGAAAAATCCATGCAATTCGGCTATCTCGCCGATATGGTTGCAAGAATGCCAACCTGGCTGAGCATGCAAATCAGGCAGGATGAACTAGACGTGGCACCAGCCGATGGATCGCGAATGAGGCAACATCAAGAAGAGACACGAGGAGAGTTGCTGCAGGCACTTGAAGAATCAGCTGCTGCTGCC
Organism: Blastocatellia bacterium; assembly: GCA_003175865.1. Lineage (GTDB taxonomy): Bacteria > Acidobacteriota > Blastocatellia > Pyrinomonadales > Pyrinomonadaceae > PSRF01. Next base: position 5,426 of record PSRF01000275.1, on the reverse strand, counting down.
CGAGCCGCGATCGAAAATACAAGCGACAGTCACCTGATGACGCCATGGCGTCTGCTTGCGAAAGGAAAGGTTGTGGCAGAAGCACCGCGTCATCTGATGCTCCAGGATACGATGAATCACTGGGCGCATCATCGCGGACAGATGACAGTCTATCTTCGTCTGATGGGTGAAAAGGTGCCGGCTCTGTATGGACCGTCAGCAGATGACAACAGGTTTCAGTGATAATGGTCTCTGTAGTTGGTGGTGCTTTGTACTTTGGGCTTTGTTCTTTGTACTTTTGATCTAACTTGCTAATTCTTGAACAGCCCGACGAACTGAATCAAAGCACTAGGTACAAAGTACACCCTTAATTAATAGCTTGACCTCTCATCTCTCTTAATCGTCGCTCCAGAAAGCGACGCTCGCTTTCGTTGGTTGCAAGGTCGAGTGCTCTCTCGTAGTTCTTCGCCGCTTCTGTGTTCTCACTCATCCGACGCAGAAGGTCCGCTCGGGCCGCGTGTAACAAGTGGTAGTCGTTCAGGTCTTCTGAGAGAGAATCGATTAGCTCTAGACCACGTTCCGGACCCTCCGACATCGCCACCGCAACAGCACGATTCAAGGAAACAATTGGTGAAGCCGTGAGTTGTTCCAACAACGTGTATAGCCGGACGATCTGTGGCCAGTTCGTATCCTGAGCGTGTGCTGCTTTGCAATGTTCAGCTGCAATGGCCGCCTCAATTGAAAACTGACCTGCTTCGCCTCTGAATGCTTCTTCCACCAGAGGCAAGGCTTCGTCAATCTGTTCTCGATCCCAGAGATTGCGATCCTGCTCCTCCAGCACAACAATGTCGCCTTCTTCATCGAGCCGTGCATTGCGTCTCGAATCATGCAACAACATTAGGGCGAGCAAGCCGTTCACTTCCGGCAGCACTTCTGGTTGCATCAACATTCGAACAAGTCGCGCCAGACGAATTGCTTCAGACGAAAGGTCCGTTCTCATCAATGGTTCACCGCGCGTCGCGGCGTAGCCTTCGTTAAAAATGAGATAAATTGCAGTGAGTACGGCATCGAGGCGGTCCGGCATTTCCTTAGTATCCGGTACTGAATACGGAATGCCGGCGTCGCGTATTTTTCGTTTTGCTCGGACCAGTCGCTGGGCCATCGTTGTAGTGGGAACCAGGAACGCCCGCGCAATTTCGTCGGTTTGCAAACCACCAAGCGTTCGCAACGTGAGTGCAACCTGTGCATCAAGCGAAAGTGCAGGATGACAGCAGGTAAAAATCAAGCGCAGTCGATCGTCAGGAATTTCATCGGTGTCGTATTTGGGCTCTGTTACGGTTTCGATTAAACCTGATGTCGCGTAGGATTCGAGCTTCTCTTCGAAGCGCGTTTGTCGCCGCAGTCGATCGATTGCTTTGTGCTTTGCTGTTTGAATGACCCACGCTCGTGGAAATTCGGGAACACCTTCGGTTTGCCACTGGTGAACAGCAGCAGTGAATGCCTCCTGTGCTGCTTCTTCGGCAAGCTCAAAATCGCCGAAGTGGCGTATGAGGGTCGCGACGATTCGACCCCAGTCAGAACGGTAGAGGGCGTCGACAGTAAAATGTGGGTTTGCAACCATTCGGTGGATGATAAAAAAGTTCGGAGAAGCTGTCGATTTGAGAAACGTCTGTTCGATTTACAAGCAAAGGAGCAAAAACATGAAGTACATGTTACTTGTTTATCTTAACGAGCAAGCGATGAGTGATGCAGAGCGACAAGAGTGCTATGTGAAGTCCGCTCAACTCGCCCAAGATCTAAGCACAAATGGGAAATACATATCTGCAGGCCCATTGCATCCAGTTGCGACTGCTACGAGCGTCCGTGTACGCGAAGGGAAAAGATTAGTCACAGATGGTCCGTTCGCAGAAACTCGCGAACAACTCGGCGGGTACTACTTGATCGACGCGAAGAATCTTGATGAAGCAATTGCCATTGCTGAGCGGATTCCGGTGGCGCGTCTTGGAACGATTGAGATCCGACCCGTCTTGGAGATCAGTGGCTTACCAACTAACTGAGCAACAGCGAAAGGAGAATGTATGGCAGGTGCGGGCGTTTCGAGAGGAAGGCGCATTGCAGGTTGGATCCTAACTGTGTTGCCCTCGCTGTTCTTGTTGATGGATGGTGTCATGAAGTTGTTCAAGCCAGAATTCGTTGTCTCGGCGACTGTCCGATTGGGCTATGCAGAAAACACGATCGTGCCGATCGGCATGCTGCTCATTGTTTGCACGCTCATCTATCTTTTGCCCTCAACTTCCGTTCTTGGTGCAATTTTGTTGACTGGTTATTTGGGAGGTGCCGTCGCCACGCACGTGCGAGCAGGCGAGGGGGCATTCCCGATTTTGTTTCCAGTTGCATTCGGAATTTTGATTTGGGGTGGACTTTACCTTCGCGACCTTCGATTTAAAACACTTATCCCGGTTCGTATATCAGGAGAACAGTCATGAACATTTTGTTGTGGATCATACAGGTGCTACTGGCGTTGTTGTTTCTCTTCGCTGGTGGCGTAAAGTTGGTGCTGCCGATTGAAGTGCTTATGGCCCAGGGCTCTCCAAATCAGATTCACTTTCCTGCGTGGTTCATTCGTTTCATCGGCGTATGTGAAGTGGTCGGTGCCCTTGGTCTGATTCTTCCCGAGGTGTTCAGGATCAAACGGAGCCTGACGGTGTTCGCGGCGCTCGGCCTGGTAGTCATCATGATTGGTGCGGTGATAATTACGATCATGTCAGACGGCCTTATAATGGCGATAACTCCGTTGGTCGCTGGTTTGTTGTCGGCGTTTGTCGCTTATGGACAGCGGCAGTGGCTGCAGGCTCGGTAATGTATCCTTGTCATCGCTTTGGTAGTGCGGTTAAGGTTTGATTATTTAGGAGAACGACGTAAACCGGTGACAACGGACGCTTAAGTTTGAATGCTCATTTCAATTCGACTCGCAACGCGCCGCGACGCTGAAGCGATCACAAAAATAATCAACACCGCCTTCGCTATTGCTGAAGGCTTTTTTATCGACGGTGATCGAATCACACTGGAAGAAGTGATTGCATCGCTGAGCAAAGGTGAGTTTCTTATCGCCGAAGATGTGCATGGTTTGGTCGGTTGCGTCTACCTCGAACCACAGGGAGAACGTGCATATCTTGGCCTTCTGTCTGTAGACCCTTCGCGTCAGCAGACAGGACTCGGGTCACAGTTGTTGAAGGCTGCGGAGGAACATCGGGCGAGCCAGGGGAGTAAGTCGATATACATGAAAGTCGTCAATTTGCGCACAGAGTTGCCGCCTTATTATCGAAAACGCGGTTACGTCGAAACAGGTACGTCGCCGTTTCCGGAAGGAGTTCCAACTAAGCTTCCTTGTTGGTTTATTGAGATGTCGAAACAGTTGTTGCCCTGATGTGCGGACGGTTCACATTGAGATCAGTTGATCGAGTTCGAATCGCTCTTGCGAATCGTGCTCAGCTTGAGGGTTTGATTCCCCGATTCAACATTGCACCGACGCAGGAAGTTGTCGTTGTAAATTCGTCGAACGAAGCGGAGTTGATGACCTGGGGACTCATTCCTTCGTGGAGTAAGGAGTCGAAGGGAGTAATCAACGCACGATCAGAAACGCTCGACGAGAAGGCAAGTTTTGCAGAGTCGTTCGAACGTCGCCGCTGTTTGATTCTCGCTGACGGATTTTACGAATGGCAGCGCACTGGACGCGCGCGAAAGGCATTTTATTTCCAGATGAAGGATGGGGTCCCGTTTGCTTTCGCCGGGATTTGGGATCGCTGGCGAGGTAACGGAAGCACTATCAATTCGTGTGCGATTATCACTACGACGGCAAACAAGCTTCTGGAGCCAGTTCATGATCGCATGCCGGTTATTCTCCATGAGAATGCGTACGAGATGTGGCTGGATCCAAAGTGTTCTAAGCAGGAGTTGAAGAAGTTATTGGAGCCATTTCCTGAAGACGAGATGAAGAGTCATCCTGTCAGTAGTCAGGTGAATTATGTCGACATCGACAACGAGAGTTTGATCCAACGTGTAGAGGTTGAGGTAGGAACGACGCCGAGCCTGTTTTGAGATGTCCGATAAGCTTTAGCTTGTCGTGACGTCTGCTAATTCTCAACCTAGAGGTAACGATGACCTTACAGTTGAATGCTTGTTGACTTAACGACAAGCTGAAGCTTATCGGACATTTTCTATGGAGTCTTTATTAACACTGCGAGTCATTCTTGATAACCCACCTGCTGGTATCGATTTCGGCATTCAGTCCGGCAGTGGAAATGACTACGAAACGATCCAGAAGAGACGCTCCCGTGGCGATAGCCTCGTTTTTGAATTTGAAGTAAGCGTCAAAGACAACCGCAGCGACGGTCAACCAAACTTCCTTGGTCCAATCACACAGGGAGCTCCTACAAAACGATTCGTGTACATCGATATCGGCCGTTATGCGGGTCAGACTGGGACCGAATGCGCGCGTCGTTTGAAAGTCCCGCTTGTTGGAATAACCTGGCCGATGATCAAAGCAGGAAGTGTTGAGACTCATTTGCAGGGGACGGGCCGTGATGGTGGTCCAACATGTGGAACTGCAAAGGATGTGAGTTGGAAGAGTCATTAATGACGTGAATATGTAATAGATCAGCAAGCTAATAAGCCAGTACCACCTCGCGGTAGTGGGTGGGTTTTATCGACAAATTGCATGTTTGACTCTTCTTACCCCCTACGCGAGTTGATACTGACTGCTTGCCCTAAGGAGAACCTGATGAAGGCGGTATTCAAAAGAGCCGTGCCTTACAAGAAAGATGCACTGAACTTGCCCGTCGAGAATGTCGACGAGGCTGTTCCTTATTACGAGAAGAAGTTTGCGCTTGAAGTTGTGACGCGAGAAGACAAGCCACAGAAGCGTGCGATTCTCAAGAGGGATCTGATTCAAATCGGCCTGGTAGAGAATGGCGGCGACCCATCGCAAGAGGGATGCTTCTTTGAGGTCGATAATGTCGAGGTGGCATTTGAAGAACTGAATGGTAGGCAAGGCGAGGAGAAGGATTTCGATTTTCAAACGATAAATGGTGTTCGTTACAAAGCCTTCTTTGTCGTTGCCCCGGATGGACTCTGTTACATGATTTCGGAGCCACAGGTGTAGGACTAGCACGCATAAGGCCCTTTCGTTGCGAAAAGGCTGTGACTTTCCGATCTGCTATTCAGAAATAGGCGGCTCCACCGGCCGGAGGCACAGCCTCCTACAATTTCTGGTAACAACGGAAAGCCAGAGGCTTTCCACAAAGATTGCGGCAAAGCCGCCATACACACGTAGTGCATAGAGCATTTCTCAGAATGTGTTTTCTTAAGTTCAACGGCAGATATCTTTCACTCCTGGCTCTTTCTGCAATCGTTGTGGGGCTCTTCTTCACTTCGAGGGTCTCCAGTTC
>PSRF01000329.1 GCA_003175865.1 Blastocatellia bacterium | reverse complement strand
TTTAGCAAACCGCCGCCTTCAGCCACTCGGCCACATCTCCGTGCCGGAATCAGGCGAAGACCAATTCTAGTCGGCACTCAAAGATTGTCAAATCGAAAACGCTGGCACCGCAGGCATCCTCGCCTACATTGCTGTTGATTTCGCTCAATGTTGAGTCAAGCAAAGAGTGGCAGCGACGACGCCTGCATTCCCAACATGGGATAGAATCCCCGCGTGACATTCGAACTCGACAGGCGTTCGTTTCTGCGTGGACTTGTCGCCGCGCCACTGGTGGGCATCGCAGGCGTATCCGCGTATGCACGTCTGATCGAGCCGTACAATTACCTTATTTCAAACACCGACCTGTTTATTCGTGATCTTCCTGATCGTTTTGAAGGATTCCGAATAACACAATTAACTGACATCCATCACAGCCGGATCGTGGGTCTTGGGGAGGTGCATCGTGTAGTTGCTCTCGCACAACGTACCAATCCGGACATGTTTGTCCTGACAGGCGATTACACAACGAGTTTCCGTCGCTACATCGAACCATGTGCTGAAACACTCTCAACACTTAACGCGCCTGAAGGCGTTTGGGCCGTGCTAGGCAATCATGATCACTACACTGACCCTGAATTGACGATTCGCGCACTGCAGAAACAACACATCAACGTACTTGAAAACAAGAACACCGTTCTTCAGCGCGGACCGGATGCCATTCAACTAGCGGGAATCGACGACTGGAGCTGGAACGCCACCGATTGGGAAGGTGCCTTCGCGGGCCTCCAGAAGAATGTGCCGACGGTATTGCTTTCACACCAACCGGGAGTTCTCGAACTTGCGGAAACTCATGACGTGTCGCTGATTCTTAGCGGACACACTCACGGCGGGCAGATCAATCTTCCCTGGTTGGGAGCACCTGCGCGTTATGGGACGCGAGATCTCAAATACGCGCAGGGACTCTTCAAACGTGGAGACACCCAACTATATGTGTCGAGTGGAACTGGCGTGATCGGGTTACCTGTGCGCTTCGGGGTTCGTCCCGAAATTGCGGTCCTTCGATTGCGCCGCGCCAGCTGAAAATTCATGTAGTCCGACGTATTGCCATCAAGGTCAAATCGTCGCTCGGTGGTTTGCCGGCGAACTTACGCACTTCATCACAACATGTATTAATCAGGTCGTTCGGCGATTGAGATTGGCTCGCATCGATCAATTTCGATAGACGCTCGAGACCAAACTCCGATCCATCAACGTCTGTGCACTCCGATAGTCCATCGGTATAAAGAAACAGCGTGTCACCAGGTTCCAGTTTCAATTTCGTCACCTGGAAACTCTCCGAGCCGAACATCCCGAGCGGAAGACCTGTCGCTTCCAGTTGATTGACTTTTCCATTGCTCACGAGCAACGGCGGCAGATGACCAGCATTACACAATTCCAGACTGCCATCCGTATCAACTCGACCACAAACAAGTGTTGCGTACTGCGTTGGCAGAGTGCTTTCACAAAAAACACGACTTGCTTGTTCGACCATTTGTCCGAGTGGCAATTTGATCGAGGCGAGCGTGCGAAACATCGCATGCAAATGGGCCATCAGCATCGAGGCTGCGACACCTTTCCCGGAAACATCACCGAGAACAAAGTGAATTGAGTTGTTATCGCCGTCGATGAAGTCACAGTAATCACCACTGACCATTCCGGCAGGTTGGTAGTGAAAAGCGACTTGCCAACCTTCGATGTGTTTGTGGTTTTGGGGCAATAGTCCCTCCTGGATCTGAGCAGCAAGTCGCAGATCATCTTCGAGATCATGCTGTTGCTTGGGAGTTAAGTCACCTAAACAGAAACGCGTTAACGGGTCGGCAAGTAGTCGGTCAGTTTCAATCGGATCATGACAGGCTACACACAAACCATATGTGCCTTGGTCCATTCGATCGAGGGCTGCATCTACTTCTTCGAGCAATTCCATTAACTCGGATTCACTCGGCGCCGTTGCAGTTGCGGCTTCGAGTCTCTGACGGCGGTCAATTAATTGATCGCGCAATAACGGCTGGATTGCTGTAACCATTGTTCGTCCCCTTTTGACTTACTTTAGTGTTTTCTATGCCACGAGACTTGCGGGACGTGGCGCCTTTTGTAGTTGGACGGGAAGCTGGGGTGCACAACAAATCTTCGCGAGACGCGCTCGATCACGCCGCATCTCCTGATTCTGGGCCAGCAAGTCGCGAACCTCACGAAAGATGTTGGCTGCCTGCTGATCGGGCGGTTCGACAAGACGATAATGCATCCACTTACCTTCCCGGCGGGCGGACACCAGGCCAGCCCGACGCAAGTACGCGAGATGGCGGGAAATCTTCGGTTGATTTGTTTTGAGAACCTCGACAAAGAAGCAGACGCACACTTCGTCGTCGCCCATCAGGTGAATCACACGCAAACGGGTACGGTCAGCAAGCGCCTTGAAAAACAGTTCTATCCCGTATTCCTTGTTTCCCATCAGACTGTTATGTTCAGGAGAGTAGTACGAACTTGGTGTCGCCCGAGTTCCTCTTGACGACATTAAATTGACATTGATTTCTACCCCAAAATGTCCGATAAGCTTCAGCTTGTCGAGAGACGCGTTACACCAGTCTTCGCAGTTATCCGACAAGTTATTGATAGTTGATGGTGTGATATTCAACGCGGGGTTGAGAGGTTGGGTTAGGTGACGACAAGCTAAAGCTTATCGTACTTATCGACTCCGGTGATGCCACTTCGACGCTCAAGCAGTAGTGTGTCCCGCCAGACGCCATTGAGCTTTCCGATGCGCTCTCGCCTCCCCACGTCTCGAAAACCTGCCTTCCGATGTAATTCCAAACTCGCAACGTTTTCGGGGAAGATTGAGGCTTGTAGCGTCCAGACACCGTTGGCTTCGGATTCCGCTATCAGCGCATTCAGCAACGTCCTGCCGCAGCCTTGCGCGCGCGCGCGGCTATCGACATAGACACTAACGTCAGCGACACCTGCGTACGCCGAGCGTTTTGAAACCGGAGTTAGTGCTGCCCAACCCAGGATCTCGTCACCAGCGATGGCCACCAATCGAGCAAAAGGTAGATGGCTTTGATCCCATTGTTCCCAGGTCGGCACCTTTGTTTCGAAGGTCGCATTACCGGTGGCGATTCCTTCGGAGTAAATGTTCGCAACCTTCTCCCAATGTTCGCTTCTCATGTGCGAAATTTGAAATTTATCGTGCATGCTGGTTGACATATATGGCTCTTCTGATCCCATTAGTCAAAAACAAAAAAGGCGCGGTGTTGGACCGCGCCTTCAGACATCGCCGACAGAAGTTTTAGTTTATCGGCCTGCTTCGCATAAACTCGCGACGTCGTTCGATCATCATCTCGCGAAGCTCTTTTCGTTGTTGGCGAAGAGTCTCCAACTTTGTCCTTTGTTCCATAGTTAGCGTCGCAAGCTTTTCCTGTCTCAACGCGAGCTTTGCCGTTCGCATCTCCCTGCGCACGTTCATTGCCAACTGCATATCCTGGTCCGAAAAGGTTCCTGCCAATCGCTTTTCACGCAGCTGAAAGAGTTGCTCGCGCTGTGGTCTGGTTGCAGCAATAAATCTTTGACGAATTGCTTGTGCCTGTCTGCGTTGTTCGTCGGTTAAGTTCAGCTGACGTGCAATAGCCATTCGTTCACGTCGCATCCTCATTTCCCTACGACGTATTCCACGCTGCATACCCCCGAGATCGATTGATTGGTTTGGTTGAGGTGGTGTCTGAGTCTGGAGCTCCTGAGCCGTCGCAGTTGCTCCAAGAATTACGAGCAACGCGAAGCCGGGGAGCAGAAGTCTTCCAAACGTCATGGTTACGAAACTCCTTTGAGGTATTTAAGAACTATCGTGAGCGGCCGCTAGTTACTGCGGCCCTCAACGGATTAGACGCGCCAGTTGTTTACGCGGTCGAAACATTTCGATTGACAGCTACACTGGAACAGAGTACTTTACATCACCAAGTTGATGTAAGAAATTGCAGAAGAGATACTGGGCTTGGATGAGTGGCAAACTAGAAAAACCGAATGTTTAGGTTACAATGCGCACCACGATGAGTCTGCTTGAAAATATCAACTCGCCTGCCGATCTGCGTGCTCTTCAACCGGCGCAACTAAGAACAGTTTCAGACGAAATCAGGTCTTATATTCTCGAAACGATGTCTCGAGTTGGTGGCCACACGGGCGCCTCACTAGGTGCAGTCGAGTTGGCCGTCGCGCTGCATTACGCATTTGACACACCAAAGGATCGGCTTGTTTGGGATGTAGGTCACCAGGCTTACGCACACAAGATCCTGACCGGCCGCCGCGAGCTCCTACCAGCAATCAAACAGTACGGTGGCATCAGCGGCTTTTTACGTCGTGACGAATCTGAGTACGACACGTTTGGTGCTGGTCATGCCTCGACATCACTATCAGCTGCGCTGGGAATGGCGATAGCACGCGATCGTAAAGGTGATGACCATCATGTCGTTGCATTGATTGGCGACGCATCACTCGCCGGCGGCATGGCTATGGAAGCCATCAATCAGGCAGGACACTTGAAGAGTAGATTGATCGTTGTTTTGAATGACAATGAGATGTCGATCGCTCCCGCCGTCGGTGCTCTCACCGGATATTTAAATCGAATACGCGGTGCTCATGGTTATCACCGGTTCAAAGATGAGGTTGAAGAAACCTTGCTGGCAATTCCGTCAGTCGGCGAGCGTTTGCATCACGCGGCCAAGACAATGAAAGACGTGATTGCGGCCGCTGTCTTGCCAGGGGCCCTCGTCAGTGAACTCGGTTTCAAGTACATCGGTTATGTTGACGGACACAACCCACGCGCGCTTGTCGCCGCATTCCGCGAGGCGCAGCAGATAAAAGATGGGCCAGTAATAGTTCACGCACTGACCATGAAGGGAAAAGGATTCCCTGGTGATCAAACTGATTACTATCGTTGGCACGCCACCGGGCCGTTCGACTTGAAAACAGGGAATCCAATTAAGTCAGCGGCAAAAGCGCCACCTACTTACACAAAGGTTTTTGGCGAGACCTTGTGCCAGTTAATGGAGAAGGATCCGAAGATAGTCGCCTTGACAGCAGCAATGCCTGATGGCACTGGAGTGTGCACAGCTCTCGAGAAATTTCCCGAGAGATCCTTCGATGTTGGAATTGCAGAACAGCATTGCGTGACCTTCGCCGCTGGTATGAGTTGCGAAGGACTCACACCTGTTTGCGCGATTTACTCGACTTTCCTGCAGCGAGGTTTTGATCAACTCATTCACGACGTTTGTATTCAGGATCTCAACGTTAAGTTCTGTCTCGATCGTGGCGGCATCGCCGGTGGTGATGGGCAAACGCATCACGGATTGCTCGACATCGCTTACCTTCGCGCGGTTCCAAATATCATCGTTATGGCGCCGAAAAATGAAGGCGAAATGCGCGACATGATGTTGACGATGGTCGAGCACAAAGGACCAGCAGCGATGCGTTATCCGCGCGGTA
>PSRF01000392.1 GCA_003175865.1 Blastocatellia bacterium | reverse complement strand
CTTAGTATCGCGCCACTTCTGGCGAAAGCGATCAAGTCGATCCATGAGGAGACCTCGGTTTCCTCGCTCTTCGTATGAAGGGCAAACACTGATGGCTTAAAAAGAAGACCATCAGCGACCGGCAAGACATTGCTGATTGCCGATTGCTAATTGCTGATTTAGAAGAGTCCTCCTGGGTTCTTGAATCAGCAATCAGCACTCGAAAATCGGAAATGGCTTGGGTCGCTGAAAGTTTGTAAGGAGAAATCATGGCGGAGAAAAAAGAGTTTACTGTTCGGGCCAAACAACGCGAGGGTCGCGGCAAAAATGATGCTCGACGTGTCCGACGCGATGGGATGGTTCCAATTACTGTTTACGGCGGCGATGGTGAAACTGTAGCTGCCGTTGCCCCTTTGAGTGATCTTGCGGCCATCCTGCGATCAGAAGCGGGCCGCAATACGATATTTACGATCGATGTTGAAGGTGTGGGCGCCAGTGAAGTCATGTTCCACGATCGTCAAATTGATCCGATTCGTGGTCGTTTGATTCATGCTGACCTCGCCCGCTTGGTCAAAGGGCAGAAGATTGAAGTGACTGTGCCTTTGCATCTGGTTGGTGAACCAACCGGCGTTAAAGACGAACAGGGCGTTCTGGAACAGGTTGTGCGCGAGATTGAAATTCGCTGTGAGCCTCGTGAGATTCCGGATGCGATTGACGTTGATGTTAGCAATCTAGGTGTCCACGATGTTCTCCATGTGTCTGACATTAAGGCCGGAGAAAACATCGAAATATTGACACCAGCAGATACTGTGATTGCGACAATCGGTATTGTGAAGGAAGAAGTCGCACCAGTGCCTGAGGTCGAAGGTGAAGCTCCGACCGAACCTGAAGTGATCGGCAAGGGCAAGAAGGAAGAAGAAGAAGAGGCGAGCGAGTAAACGGATTTTCGATTACCGATTTTTGATTGCCAATTGTTCGATCTCTAGCTTGTCGATTCTCGTGAAAAGACTCTTTCCGAAGACAACGACTAGCTGAAGCTTATCGGACATCAAATCGGCAATCGAGAATCAAAATCTAAAATCCCTATGTGGCTGATCGTCGGACTCGGAAATCCAGGCGCTGAATACGAATGGTCGCGTCACAACCTGGGGTTCATGTTGATTGACAAACTGGCAAACGAAGCGGGAATAGCTGTAACACGTCGCGAGTGCAATGCTCTGGTAGGACGTGGTCCGCTGGAAACCTCGACCGTCAAGTTAGCGAAGCCGCAGACTTTCATGAATCTGAGTGGTCAGTCAGTCTCCTGCTTGCTTGCGAAGAACGACATGAAGGATTCGCAGGAGAACCTGATTGTCATTTCTGACGATCTTGCGCTACCAGCTGGACGCATACGCATTCGGGAACGTGGATCGGCAGGCGGCCACAATGGCTTGAAGTCGATCATCGCCGCGCTCGGAACTAACGAATTTGTGAGGCTTCGGATAGGTATTCAGCCAGAGCATCCGATAGGAGACTCAAAGAAGTTTGTGCTCGACACGATTGCAAAAAGTGAACGCAAAGTTGTGGACGAAGCACTTGAGGAAAGCGCCAGGGCAATAAAGACTATTTTGAGTGATGGCGCGTTGAAAGCAATGTCGCAGTTTAATTGATTTTTGATTTTCGATTTTTGAATTTTGATTGTGAGCCCGCGTTAGGTTCAGTTCCGCGAGACAAGAACGTGAAAGTTATACGCGGAGAAACAATCAAAAATCAAAATCGAGAATCAAAAATCACTGGAGGTTTGATTTGAATACAAAGAGACAATACGAAGTCGTCTTCATCGTTGATCCAACAGCGGATGATGAAGTCACACGATTGACTGACAACTTCAAACAAGTTATCGCTGATCAGGGCGGAGTTGTTACCAAGGCGGAAAGCATGGGTAAGCGCCAACTTGCATATGAGATTCTTCACCGGAAAGAAGGCACGTTCGTTCTGCTGGAGATTGAAGGATCCGGACGTGAGATCGCTGAACTCGAGCGCCGTATGCGTGTGAACGACCGAATACTTCGCTACCTGACTGTGCGTGTCGATGAGGATCGACGTCGTGCCGAGAAACTAAAAGAGCGACGTGCAAGGAAGGTCGCGAAGCGATCGTCTTCAACAAGCCCCGCTGTGCGTCGCAGCGCGGCAGTTGATTTCGCTGAGGCCAAGGCCGAGTAACGGGCGATTGAAGATTTAAGAGGATAATTATGTCGACTAATTATGAAGAGCGTCCGCGTGGCGGAGCTTATGAAGGTGATGAGGAAGGTGATCGTCGCTCGATGGGAGGGCGGGGTGGTCGCAGAATACATCGAAGACGTGTTTGCCGTTTCTGTATCGACAAGACCGACTTGATCGATTTTAAAGACGTCCGGCTGTTGCAAAACTATTTGCCAGAGCGTGGAAAGATTCTGCCGCGACGCATCTCCGGTAACTGTGCGACACATCAACGGATGCTCGCAGAAGCGATCAAGCGCGCGCGCAATATCGCCTTGCTGCCGTACACGACCGACTGAGAATAAGGAGCAAGAGATGGCACACACAAAAGTTTTGTTACGTGAAGATGTTGACGATCTCGGTGCACGAGGTGAGATCGTGAGAGTGAGAGCCGGTTACGCTCGCAACTATCTGTTACCGCGAAACCTGGCGGTTGAAGCCACTGCCGGTAATGTCAAAGGAATCGAAGCGGAGCGCGCAGCACTGTTGAAGAAAGAAGCGAAAGAGCGCGCTACGGCAGAAGCGCAATCGCAACAGATGAGCACGCTGGTGTTGGACTTCAAACGCAAAGCCGGAGAGCAGGGCGCGTTGTATGGTTCCGTCACTTCGATGGACATCGCTGAAGCATTGAAAGAGCGTGGCTACGAAATCGATCGTCACCGTATTCACCTGCGCGAGCCACTGAAGCGTTTGGGTGATTTTACAGTACCCGTTCGATTGCATCGGGATGTCACGATCGACCTGAAGGTCAAAGTTGCTCCTGAGGGCGAAGTCATTGTTGGTCATCTGTCGCCAGAGCAGGAAGCTGAACTCGCGAAACAAGCTGGGGCGGATGAAGCAAACCAAACTTCAGAGTAGATAAAACATCAAACAGGATTGTGTTTATTGCATCTGTTCGACGCTGTGAGTTATAGAAAACTTGCAGCGTCTTTTTATTGCTGAATGCTGATTGCCGATTGCCAAATGTCGATCGCCGATTTGTTTCCTAACTAAGACGCAATCAGTAATCGACAATCTGCAATCGGAAATCCATCAAGTCTCATTTACTTCCATGGCGATTCCTGATCCAATTCGAGAACAACCCTTCGAACGACAACTCCCCAATAGCGCGGAAGCCGAACGCGCGATTCTCGGCTCAGTGCTCCTGGACAATGGCTTGATTAGTCAGGCCATTGAACAACTCCGGCCTGAAGACTTTTATGTGCCTTCCCATCGTCGCATCTTCGTTGCGATGATTGCGCTATTCGAACGTGGTGCTGAGATCAATCCGATTCTCATCGGCGAGGAGTTGAAGAAGGAAAACGCACTCGAGTCGGTGGGTGGAATCAGTTTCATCACAAATCTGACGTACGGTTTGCCTCATTCAACAAACATCGTTCATTACACCAAAGTCGTTCGTGGCAAGTCGGTGTTGCGGCAACTTATCAAGGCAGCCAGCAAAATCACGCAGGAAGCAATCGAAGAGGAAGATGAACCTGAGATTATTTTGGACCATGCAGAACACGCAATCTTCCAACTTGCTGACGAACGCATTCGTCAGGGATTCGTTCACGTCAAGCCCATCGCCGAACAGTTGTTGGAAAAGGTTCAGGAGATGGAAGGTCGTGCTGCAGTCCTGACCGGAGTAACGACTGGTTTCGCAGATCTCGACAAAATGACCTCAGGCTTGCAGAAATCGGATTTGATAATCGTCGCCGCGCGACCATCAATGGGCAAGACCAGCCTGGCATTGATGCTCGCAGAAAATGCGGCTCTGCACGCTGGTGCAGTTGTTGGTGTGTTCTCGCTGGAAATGTCGAAAGAAGCACTCGTTATGCGCATGCTCTGTTCGCAGGGAAACATTGATGCGCAACGTTTTCGCAACGGCTTTCTTTCGCGACTTGAGTGGGCCCAAATAGCGAAGTCACTCGGTACACTCGCCGATGCCAAAATCTACCTCGACGACACTCCGGGGTTGAGTGTTTTGGAAATGCGTGCTAAGGCCCGTCGCCTTGCGGCAGAACAAAAGAAGCTTGACTTGATCGTCGTCGACTATTTGCAGTTGATGTCAGGTTCAGCAAAGAGATTTGAGTCGCGCCAGCAGGAGGTTTCCCAAATCTCACGCGAGTTGAAAGCACTGGCGAAAGAGATGGATGTGCCTGTCGTCGCACTGTCGCAGTTATCACGTGCGCCTGAGTCGCGTTCAGATCACCGGCCGCAGCTCGCAGATCTACGTGAGTCTGGCGCTCTCGAACAGGACGCCGATCTCGTAGCATTCATCTTTCGCGAGGAGCCTTACAAGACACCGGAAGAGCGTGACGCGATGCCAGAAGAAGAGAAGAACATCGCAGAGATCATAATCGCCAAACAGCGCAACGGTCCCACCGGAAGCGTTCGCCTACGCTTCACGCCGTCGAGCATGCGGTTCGACAACCTGTATCGCGA
The DNA here is from genome assembly GCA_003175865.1 of Blastocatellia bacterium. Lineage (GTDB taxonomy): Bacteria > Acidobacteriota > Blastocatellia > Pyrinomonadales > Pyrinomonadaceae > PSRF01. Next base: position 8,024 of record PSRF01000392.1, on the reverse strand, counting down.
GTAACAGTTCAACTGTATTATGCTTGCCACCAAACATGGCAAATTCCAACTCTGAAACCCAGCGCCCAACGTGGGCGGAAATCAACCTCGATAACTTAGCCAACAATTTCAACACGATCCGAAATCGTGTCGGCCCAAACATCACAGTGATGCCGATGTTGAAGGCTAACGCGTACGGTCACGGTGCCGTGCAGTGCGCGCGACGGTTGTCAGCTGAAGGGGCGAACTGGTTTGGTGTTGCCTTGCCGGAGGAGGGCGTGGAGCTTAGGGAAGCGGGAATCGCGCAGCAGATTCTTTGTCTTGGGGGCTTTTGGCAGGAGCAAGCCGACATTTGCATTCAACGCGGTCTTACACCCGTCGTTTTCCGCGTTGACATGGTCGATCAATTGAACCAATTCGCACTTGCTGCCGGTCGTGTCGTCAACGTGCACATCAAGGTTGATACGGGCATGGGTCGTCTAGGAGTTAGATTCGATCAGCTCGGTGAATTTCTTTTAGCTATCGAAAATCGCAGCAACATTTGGATTGATGGTCTGTTGACACATTTCGCGGCTGCAGACGACTCGGCTTGTCAACCACTAACGCTATTACAAATACAAAGGTTCAATGACGCAGTAGAGCTGTTACGCCAACGTGGGCATCGTCCGACGCACCTTCATCTCGCAAACTCGGCAGCAATATTTGGACAACGCGATGCCTGGGGAAACATGGTTCGTCCCGGCGGATCTCTATACGGTTTGTGGCGTGACGTGTGGCCGCTTTCCATTCGAGAGCCCGACTTGGAGCCGATCATGTCTTTGCACTCAAGAATCATTTTGCTCAAACGAGTACCACCAGGTGAAACGATTGGTTACGGCTGCACGTTTGAAGCGTCGAGACCTAGTTTGATTGCAACTCTACCGATCGGTTACCACGATGGATACATACGTGGTCTATCAAATCGCGCTCATGTAGTTGTGAGGGGAACCTACGCTCCTGTCGTGGGACGCGTCTCGATGGATTTCACACTCATTGATGTGACTGATGTTGCAGGTGTCGAAGTTGGTGATCCGGTTATGCTACTTGGTCGATCCGGGGACCTGAGTATCACAGCAGAAGATCTTGCTCGGATTGTAGGAACAATTTCATATGAAGTGACGTGCGGAATCAGCAATCGCGTGCCAAGGCATTTCAAATCCAAAACATAAGCTATTCAGTGACATTTCCGTTTGAATCATCTCTGGGTACCTCAGTGTCATCTGCGGTTCAATCAGGAGTAACGGAGAACTATCACAGAGACGTAGAGGCAAACGCAAAGCAGTCAAACTTCAGGTGCCGTTTTCGAAATGATTGACTCGCTCATTTGGCCTCTCATACTATCTCCGCACCTCGCATGCAATTTCGACTGGATCTACAAATCTCACTCTTGCTCCAACCGGTAGGAGGTTTTGCCCATGAAATACATCGTAAAAGCCGGAGACACTTTGTCGAAGATCGCAAATCGCCAGGGCTTAACTCTGGCCCAGTTATTAGACGCCAATCCTAACTTCAAAGCGAATCCAGGAAGTTTGAAGGTCGGCAGCATTCTGACGATACCGGACGAGCTCACAACCATCGACACGCAACCGACCTCCCTCTCCAGTTCCGGTACGACCGGCGCGGCTACAGCCACTGCGGCGGCGTCTGCACCGGCTGCGGGTGCTGTTGGGTTCGAAGTCGGCGCTGTTCTTGGAAGTTTGTCTGCAAAGTACGAAACAGGCGACCGCGGGCCAGGTACGGTCTCTAGTGGTTCCGGAGATCCGGGCGGTGTTTCGTATGGCTCATATCAAATGGCGACCAACACTGGTACCGTGAAACGCTTTGTTGGCCAACCGGACTTTTCCTGGCGCGCCCAGTTCACAAACTTGACTCCAGGTACGGCTCCCTTCACAGCAAAGTGGAAAGAAATAGCGGCCAATGAACCGGTCGCCTTTCAGGCTTCACAGCACGAGTACATCAAGCGAACGCACTTTGATCTGCTCGTCGCTAAGATTCAGAACGATGATGGTCTAAATGTAATGTCGCACAGTAAAACGTTGCAGGATGTCGTATGGTCCACTTCAGTTCAGCACGGAGGTGGCACTCCGATTATCCACCGGGCGCTTCTTAATGTCGGGGTGAGTCAATCGGATCCTGACTTTGATCGACAACTTATTAACGCCGTCTATGCAGAGCGTGGTCGGAGAGGTGCTGACGGTAAACTCGTCTACTTTTCCAAGAGCAGGGCAGACGTCCAGGCTAGTGTGGCCAAACGCTTCAGAAACGAAGAGGCTGATGCGTTGCAGATGCTTGACAACGAGGTGTAGAGAAACAGTGAGTGAACCTGAAGACTTCACCGTGCAAGTTACTGACGCGGATAAAGTGACCGCACGATTGTATTCAGCCGCACGTGCCAACCGGATTGGCATCACGTTGGTATTGGGCCATGGTGCTGGCGCAAATCAGTTCAGCGGGTTCATGCAGCAATACGCGTCCGGTCTCGCAGAACGTGGCGTCGATGTGATGACGTTCAACTTCATTTACATGGAGCTAAAGAAAAAAGTGCCCGACGTAAAGGCCAAACTTGAGTTGTGTTATCGCAAGGTTGTCGAGGCGGCCCTCATTCATAAGAAGCTGAAGAATAACCGACTGGTGATTGGCGGCAAGTCGATGGGTGGACGCATTGCCTCTCAACTCGCTGCCGCACTTGCAGAGTTGGATGATCCACTCGCGTCAAAAATTTCCGGCCTGGTCTTTCTTGGTTATCCTCTTCATCCTCCCGGCAACCCATCGAAGCTTCGCACCGAGCATCTCAAAAACATTCCGATGAAGATGTTGTTCGTGCAGGGTACGAGGGATTCACTGGGAACACCTGACGAAATCAAGCCTTTAATCAAGCAACTTCGCTTGCCCGCCGAAATCTATTCCATCGAAAGTGGCGATCATTCCTTCAAGGTAACAAAGAGCGCCGGAGTTACTCAGCAACAAGTGCACGAGGCTGCGATGGACCACATCGTACTTTGGTGTAATTCAAAAATGTCCGATAAGCTTTAGCTTGTCGTTAACGTTATCCACAGACCTCTAGCATTGAAGAAGACTACTCCAAGGAGTTAGGGACCACTCTTTTCAACTGGCAGTTCTTTGCGATTGCTCCAATCCTCAAACGAGCCATCGTAGATGTGCGCTTCGTAGCCCAGATAACGTGCGACGAAATATAACAGGCTTGCTTGTTGGCCAATGTGGCAATAGGTCGCGACCTTGGTTCCCGGATTTACGTCTGCGGCCTTGAAGAGCTCCGCGAGTGTTGTGGCGCTTTTAAATCTGTTTGAGTCATCGACCACACTTGAAAACGGAATGTTCTTCGCATTTGGAATGTGTCCGCCGCGTGGCATTCGTCCAACTTCCTGGCCTGTGTAGAACTGCGGAGCACGTGCGTCAACAATTCTCACCTTCGGATTATTAAGATTCGCACTCACCCATGCGGCGTCAACCACAATGTCCTTCCTGACATGTGGAGTAAATGTACCGGGTTTAGGTTGCACAATCTCGGTTGTTACCGCGCCATTTGCTGCTCGCCACGCCGGTAGACCTCCATCGAGCATCGATGTCTGACTCCCCATTCCGAGATAGTCCAGGCTCATGAACACTCGAGCTGTTGGTGTCACCCAATCCTTACCAAAGTACACGATGATACGTGACTTGTCCGAGACTCCCAATTTTTCGAATGTGCTTTTCAACAGATCGACCGGTGGTAACTCAAGCGTCAATCCCTGGCCGCGCGGGGTTGAAATATCGGCGAGCGAGATGAGCTGCGCTCGTGGGATATGAGCCGCGGTGTACTCGTCTTTCTCTCCGACTTGGAGCAACACGAGCGAATCATCGTTGAGATGTTTACTCAGCCAATCTGTGGAAACGATCAATGAGTCGTTGGTCTTGTTTTGAGCTAAAGCACAGGCACTGAACATGACGATAGTTGCTAAGGTCGATAAGTAAGAGCGGGTTTTCATAAGTAACTCCTCAAGGCGTATTGTTGGTAACCGCGAGGCGGACAGGAATTTCATTCACAACACAGCAGTTTCATGTAAGAGTTTGCCTGTCTTGAATCTCTCAACACTCAATTGCATGGCATCTACCAAATCAGAGTGATTACTCAAGACAAGATCTGCAGTGATGCGACCCGACGCTGGCGAGTGCATCACACCATGTCCACTAAAGCCGTTCACAAAGAACAATCCTTTGACGTTAGGTGCTGGACCAATGATTGAGTGGTGATCGGGTGTCATTTCGTACAAGCCGGCCCATGCACGGCGCGGATTGACTGCGGCATCAGCGAGACAGGGCACGCGCGCTGCCGCACGAGTCAAAATTTTCTCCACGAAAGTGTTGTCAAAATCTGTCTTGAATCCCGGTGTTTCTTCCGGATCGTTCCACGCGAGCAAGATTCCTTTGCCTTCGCGGCGAAAGTGAAAGCCCGTTGACATGTCGATGACCATTGGAAAACGCTTCGGTAATCCATCAAATGGTTCGGTTGGTACCAATTGACGACGAAGTGGCTCAACAGGCAACTCGGCACCTGCCATCTTTGCGACACCTGCTGCCCACGCACCGGCTGCATTGACTACAACTGGCGTTGAAACGTGCCCACGCGAAGTTTGCACGCCGGTGATTCGACCATTATCAACATCGATGCCAGTGACTTCTGTATCGAGCCAAAGACGTACACCACGTTCGCGCGCATTCAACATGAAACCCATCATGACACTGTGTGGATCGACGAATCCGTCAGTGTTGCAGTAGGTTCCACCAATAATGTCGTCCGCCTTGAGCTGTGGAACCATTCCCAGAATATCCTCGCGCGAAACTAGTTCGACGTTCTTGAGGCCAAGCGATTGTTGTAATGTGCGATTTGTTTTTAAGTAGTCCAGGTGACGTTCCGTTGTCGCGCAAAACAGATAACCGTGCGCTCGGTAATCAGCCGGGTGGCCAACCACTTCGTCAAATGTCGCAAAGAAGTTGATGGAGTAGATCGACATCTGAATGTTCACTGTTGTTGTGAATTGAGCGCGCACGCCACCCATGCTCTTACCGGTCGAACCTTTACCCTGGTGGGCTTCACGTTCGATCACGAGCACGTTTGTGCAGCCTTGTTGAGCCAGGTTATAAGCGACACTGGAACCAACGATGCCGCTGCCGATGATGACTACGTCTGCGGTTTCTGCCATTTGGATGAAAGGAGCGAAGCGAGAATTGTCGGATCGAAGCAAGGATAAACGTGATGAAGCACGAAGACAATTTGCAGTAAGAGGTTATCCGCAGATTACGCCTATCAGTTAGATTTCTTATTTGCCTCATTATATCTGTGCAATCTGCGGATCCCGCAGTATTTTGACAAGTTCAATGTTGGAGTTCACGCAGCAGGAATGGTATTTAACGACAAGAATGAATTGTTGATAGCTGCCAGAACCGAGGTCATAAAGTTATCGATAGCTCAGCAAATGGAGTGAATGATGAAAGTAGGCGATACTCTTTCATGGTCCAGGACTTTTACCGAAGATGACATTCGTGTGTTTGCACAAGTATCTGGTGACGAAGGCGAACATCACTTTGTGCCTGATGACCAGGGACGGATCATGGCGCATGGACTGTTAACCGCGACGTTGCCAACCAAGATCGGCGGCGATCTAAATCTTATTGCTCGCGAACTAACATTTCGTTTTCACCGACCTGTCTTTGCGGGCGACACAATTGAATGCGTGGTTACGTTAACTACTGCTGAGCCTGCTGAAGGGTACGTAAGTATCGTGTCTGAGTGGCGATGTACTAATCAGCATGGCAAGGAAGTCATGACTGGCGGAGGCAGCGGCATAATTCGCGACCGTGTCAGATAGAGAGGGCATGAAGTCAGCACCACCTCGCGGTAGCGGCTGGGTCCCAACATTGTCGATTCCCGATTGCTGATTTCCGATTGACCCACCCGCTACCGCGTGGTGGTACTGACCTCATGTCCCTTAGATCGATTGTGTTTACTGTCCAACCGGAGCATCCAATTGCAAACTCTTAAGCACAACAACACGCTCAAGACTATCGGACATATTTTGCTGTTCCTCCTGTTTGCATTTTCTGTTCAGGCTCAAACAAAAACCGAAGTCATTCTGCTGGGTACGGGAACGCCTTATCCCGATCCGAGTGCTTCGGGACCAGCAACAGTTGTGAAAGTTGGCGATCGTGTTTTCCTGTTCGATGCGGGAGCCGGCGTTATGCGGAAGGTGAATGCTGCTGGGCTTCCACTCTCCGGCCCCGAGGCGGTTTTCTTTACACACCTTCACTCCGATCACACTCTCGGTTACGCCGATTTGATCCTGACAACTTGGATCATGCGTCGCACGAAAGCGTTACAAGCGTATGGGCCACATGGACTCAAATCAATGACGCGACACCTACTGCTTGCGTTCGCCGAAGACATCGATATTCGTACGAAGGGTCTTGAACGTGAGGTGCCGGGAGGATATCGCGTCGATGTACACGAGATTACAGAGGGAGTCGTTTATGAGCGGGATGGTGTTCGAGTCACGGCCATTGTTGTTCCTCATGGAAGTTGGAAGGAAGCTTACGGTTATCGAGTCGACACGCCGGATCGTTCTATTGTGATTTCAGGAGATACTGCTCCCAGCAAAAATTTAATGGCAGCATCACAGGGCGTCGACGTACTGGTCCATGAAGTTTATCTTTCCAGGGGAGTCAAAGTTGAAGATCGACCTGGTGGAGAGTTCTGGCCTGAGTACATGAGAAAGTTTCACACGTCCGAACTTGAACTTGGTTCGCTAGCTAATCTTGCGAAACCGAAACTTCTTTTACTAACTCACATTATTCGCTTTGGTGGAACGGATGAAGAAATCATAAGTGGAATCCGCAAAGCTGGCTTTACTGGAGATGTCATTGCGGGAACGGATCTGGGACGTTATTGAAGCTGGCGGGAGAGGTACGCAGAGTTGTGGTCTGCGTACCTCTTGCGTGGTGGGAAATCAGATGTCCGATAAACTTCAGTTTGTCGTTCACTCAGCGAATCACAAAGTTATACGTGATGACTCCTGACACCTTCATCGGCTGATCACCGACTATCGTTGGAGAGAACCGTGCTTGCATTGCCGCACGTTGTGCTTCTAAAAGAAGTAACGGATGACCTGACACCGCCTTCGCTGATATCACCTTCCCGCTTTCATCAATCAAAACCTGTACGTTCACCGTTCCTTGCACTCCAGCTGTTCTCGCAAGAGTTGGATAAACCGGCTTCGGTAGTGAAATCGCCTGGCTGTTAAGAACCCTTGAGACCTTTAAGATTTTGACTGGTGGCTTTGGCGGTTGGGGCGGTGGATCACCGGCTTCGATTACTAGCGGACCGCTTGGTGGAATGATTCGTGCGGACCCAGTTGCTGGACCAGGTCCTCCACTACCAACGGCTGGATCCCAATCTCTAGGTCCTATCCTTGCGCCGCCTGGGGGCAACGGCAGATTTTTGTTTGGTGTGACAGACACGCCCGTTGGTACAACCTCAGGGTGATTGACACTCAACATCGCGACCACCCGTTCGGGCACGTTTGATCTGTTGTTGTCCGCTTGGTGAGGTCGCGGTGCTGGATCGTGTGACACGGTCGCCGTAGCTTCCAGATTTACCGGAGGCAACCAATTGATCTCGTAACTCTGCTCCCCCAGGTTTGCATCGTAAGCATAAATACTCGCGACGCCTGTGATCACAAACAGCAGTGCATATGTGGCAGTGGTGAATAAAAGAAATGAACCGCGGCGCTTAAACTCCTTGCGGTGTGAACTCGACTCAATCAGGTTATTGAACATCATCAGCCTCCCGTCACTGGCAATCGAATATGATTTGTCTTCGGAAGCAACATTCCTTCAGAGGTCAATTCGAGACTCCGCTCTTGCCGGTGCCGTCGGGTCGCGGGAGCTAACTGCGGGATTAGACACTTCGGATCAGAATTTAGTTCCAAGTCTTGATTAGTTTTGCACTTTGT
>PSRF01000180.1 GCA_003175865.1 Blastocatellia bacterium | reverse complement strand
TCCAACTCTTCCTGGATAAGTGCTTTGATCTCTGGCTGTTTCAACCCAGCCAAGATCAACTGCGTCAATGCCGTCCGTAATTGAGCGCGCAAACGTTCCTCCGGATTTTCCTTCACAGTTTGGGACACCACAACGGCACCAGAGCCATGCCTGACTCTGATGAGTCCTTCTTTTTGCAGTCGGCGATAGGCAAATGCGACGGTATTGAGGTTCACGCCCAGGTCTGCGGCGATTTGCCTTACTGGAGGAAGTGAACGACCTGCCGCCAGTTCGCCTCGAGCAATCAGGGTCTTTATTTCATCTACCAGTTGCTGGTAGAGCGGTCGCGCGTCTCGCTCGTCAATGGTGATGTACATAATTGTCTATTGACTGTATACACTAGACAATTCCGCCCTGTCGAGTGAAAAGAATTGGAGCGAGACACTTAGTTATTAGCCGCGGACGCCGAGGAGGGGTCTGGGTTGAACTGCTTCTACTCGGACGCGGGCGTCGAGAATCACTGCGCCAGTCTCCTGGACCACAAAAGGGTTGCAATCTAGCTCTGCAATCTGAGGGATATCTTCAACAAGAGCACTGACTCGCAGTAATCCCTCTTCCAGTGCTGCAACGTCGCCAACTGGTCCACCACGGAAGCCATTTAATAGCGGAAAGGTTTTCAGGCTCCGAATCATCTCGGTTGCATCTTCCTTTGACAGCGGAGTCAAACGGATCGACACGTCGCGCAACATCTCAACCTGCACACCTCCAGCACCACACGCCACGACTGGTCCAAATTGCGGATCATGAACGACACCGACCAGCATCTCCACGCCGGCGCCAGCCATACGTTGGACCACGAAACCTGTTGGGGGATTACCGAGCGCTGTCAGGCGATCGACGATGTCGTTTGCAGCTGCCAGGACTTGTTCTTTGCCGCGTAAATTGAGACGAACACCGCCCGCCTCAGTCTTGTGAAGCACGCCTTGCGCGATTACTTTTAGAGCAACGGCGCAATTCATTTCCGCAGCAATGTCAGCTGCGGCTTCAGGACTATCGGCAATCTTCTGTTCAATAAACGGCAACCCGTAACACGACAACAACGACGAAGTCTCTGCTGCCGTCAGCCAGCCGTTCCCACGTTGGAGTGCAGAAGCAACAATGATCGCCGCCTCATCACGTCGCAAATCATCAAACTTCGCGAGCGTCGGTTCAGGTCGATCACGCCACTGTCGATATCTTGCAGCTCGCGCGAGTGCAATAGCAGCAGTTTCAGGAAAGCGATAAGCTGGAATTTTGGCGGAGCGTAAGATCTCAGGTGCAGGCGATGCCGAGAGGAACACAGTTAACACGGGCTTATCTATCTTTGCTCTCTTGATCGTGTCCACCAAAGCATTAGCAACGTCTTCCGCGCGAGTTACCAGCGGCGGCGTGAAGAGCACTATCAACGAATCAACCTGTGGATCGGCGGCAACGATCTCGAGCGTACGAGCGTAGTCCTCTGCGCCTGCCGAGGCAATCATGTCGACGGGATTGGACACCCCTGCACCGGGGGGAAGAAATGAACGGAGTTCTTGTTGGACCGGTTCATTCAATACCGTCACTTCCAGATCACGCGCTTCGCACGTGTCAGCACATAGAATTGCAGGCCCGCCGGCATTTGTGATAATCCCGACTCGATTACTTCGAGGTAATGGCTGCGTTACTAAGAGCGCCGCTACGTCAAACAGTTCTTCCAGCGTGTCAGTCCTGATAACACCCGATTGGCGAAACAGCGCATCAACGGTGACGTCTGACGCTGCGAGTAGGGCACCTGTGTGCGATGAGGTAGCGCGAGCGCCGGCGGTAGTGCGACCGCTCTTCACAACCACAATAGGTTTCTTACGACCAACGCGACGCGCGATCTGTGAAAACTTCTTGGGGTTTCCAAACGATTCCAGGTACAGAAGTATGACACTCGTGCCTTCATCGGATTCCCAGTATCGAAGTAGATCATTTCCAGAGATGTCAGCTTTATTTCCAACTGAGACGAACGTCGAAATGCCAAGCCCTAATGAATTTGCGAGTTGAATTATGGCCAGGCCGATTGCGCCGCTCTGCGAGGAGAATCCAACTCGGCCAGTTGGTGGTTCACCGGGAGCGAAGGTCGCATCCATTCGGACGTCAGAATCGGCATTGATAATGCCCATGCAGTTCGGACCGATGAGACGCATTCCTGCGGCCCGACACACCTGGACCAGTTCTGTTTGTTTCGCCTGACCTTCTTTCCCGGTCTCTGCAAATCCCGCAGAAATGACGACGAGTGCCTTAACACCTTTGCGACCACAGGCTTCAGCGACTTCGATTACGAGCGGCGCAGGGACAACAATGATCGCAAGATCTACCGGACCTGGAATACTCTCCACAGATTTGTACGCCGGAACTGATTGGACCACGTCAGCGGCAGGGTTGACTGGATACACTGGTCCATTAAAACCATAACTAAGCAAGTTGTGGTAAAGCTCACCTCCAATCGTGCCGCGGTCGCGCGAAGCACCAATGACCGCGATCGACCGCGGGTAGAAGAAGAGTCGAAGGGCGTTGACGGCAGCGATGGATTCCCGTCGTTCAAAGCGTTCGATTGCGGCAGTAGTGAAAGAAGTTGGAAAGGTTACATGTAGTTGACCCGCACTCGCGTTCATTTCTGTTGGAAATCCTGATTCACGAAAGACCTTCAGCATCGCTTGATTAGCAGCGACGACTTCTGCTTCAAACGTGTGTATGCCATTCGCGTCAGCCACTTCAGCCAACGCGCCGAGCAGTAGTGTCCCTAAACCCCGACCTTGAAAATCATCAGCGATCGTGAAGGCCACCTCCGCGCGCGTGTCAGTGATGCCGGCGTAAAAGGCATGGCCCACGATCCGCTCTTCGGCTCCGCTCAATGCAACTAACCCAAATGTGTGGTCGAGATTTGTTTCGCGATGAGCTTCCGCAGCGAGCGCTGAGCCCTTAGCGAGTGAGTAGAAACGCAACCACAGTGATTCTTCGGACAATGATTGAAATAACCCGAGCAGCGCTTGATCATCTTCAGGTCTCATACGTCGAACACGAACCGTAGATCCATCCTTTAGCACCATATCGCCGGGGCGATGAGCTGCGCCAACCGCGCAAAAATCTCCATTCCTTGTAGTGTTAGCGTCTTGTTTAGACATTCGCAGGCGTTGCCCAACCACGACCTGACTACCTGGTTGGTTATCGAGTTGTTGCATGTTACCTCTTTTGAAATCCTGTGCCTAAGCAGATCGCTATCGACGCGCTGTGAGCGCAACAAACATGCCGCGAATTACTCGGGCGCTTTGCTGATAAACGAAGTCGTTGCCTGCGCAATCGTTCGCTAATACTGCGAGAAAGCCCGCAATCGATCTTGGCCACGGAAGCAAAGCGCACAATCCATCCATAGCAATTGATCAGGACAGAAGCGAAGCGACTGAATAGAGTTACGGTTTCTGAAAGATTGGTTCGGGCAGTCGCTCCTGTTCCGATCAGCCAGTCAGCGTTTGATTAACTTCGTGAGTTTGTTGGCGATGAGAAGTGCAGATTGACTCACAGAAGCGACATTAGGGAGAGGTGAAACTGTGTCACTCACAATGAAAACGTTTGGTAAAGTGGTCTCAAACTCCGCGGACCTGACATCTCGAGTAACTTGTCCGCTACCTAGGACCATCCCGAGTTTCCTGCGTGTGGAATCATAGATAGTACGTGGATTGGAAGTCTCAACGACTTCAATGTCTCCGCCCAATTCGGGAAGCGCACGATGAAGTCTTTGCCATATTGTTTCCAAGGCAGTTTGATCCCATTGTTCCACGTCGTCCGGACTCGATTGATATGCGAACCACTCATTCACGTCTGCTGGCGTCGTGACTGTCACAGACCGCTTGCCTGTTGGCGCGTTATGAGTTGACACGTGAGCAACACTGAAACTGAACGGGCCCCCTTCGTTCCGGCTGTCAAACAAAATGTGTGACGACGGCAGTCGCGAACGCGCGGCATCCTCCAGGCTGGCGTACAAAACGTAAGCACCCGAACCTGGCAGGTTGGCAAGCAAAGTCTTCACTTCTGTCGGGGTTCTGTTTAGCCCGACTAACTTTCCGTATGTATCCCAGATAGTCAGATTGCTGACTATCGCATGTTTGGCCAAAACAGTTTCACCACTCAACAAATCTACGCCGAGGGCCGTACCGTTATTGTCATAGGCGAGACGCAGCACTGGAGTATCCAATCGAACTCTTCCTCCAGAAGCGACTATCGATTCGGCCAAGCGTTCCGCAAGCATGGCAGGACCACCGTGTATCGAATAAAGGCTTTGTCGAAGAAGCGATAACACCAAAGCAGCGGTAAAGAAGTTCGCGTCTTCGAGTGACGTATGAGTGAGAATGTTTAGCTGCGCAGCTATGAATGCCTGGAAGTTTGGTGAAGTGTCGCTAATGTGGTGCAGCAAAGGTTTGTCGACATAGTGCGCGCGGTTGGAACAGACCCGCCTCAGGTTTGCGACGATCGACTTCTTTGAGTCAGCACCTTGCGTGATTGTCTTCTCAGATAACTCTGCTGAACGCGTGAGATCTCTGTAGAGCTCAATGGCGCGCTTGCTGCATTCTGGAAATACGCGTTGTAGTTCAGTGAAAAACTGAGCGTCATCTTTGTAAAGGTAAACGTCAGTTCCACTTTCCAATCTGACTACTATCTCTTTGTCGAGCAGAGAAACCGAGGGACTCTCAACGGGAAGCTCGGAAAAGATTCTTTGATGTATCTGGTTTGGAGCCCATTCTGGATATATGCCAACCCCCGGATCGAAATAATGTTGAGCAAACTCGACGCGCGCGACACAGCCCCCAACCTGGGATTGTCGTTCAAGAAGGCATGTGTTGATGCCGCGCGACGACAGCAGCGCCGCCACAGTTAAACCTCCTATGCCGGCACCCACTACGACGACGTCGTACGACATATTCACATCAGATGACGAAGGCTACTTACCAGCGCATCGATAGCCGGAGCTACCTTAGTCGGTGTTTGCTGAGACTTCTCGAACAAAGGTTGAAGTAGAAGGTACAGAGACTGTAGTCCATTAAAAACGAGATGTATGAGGAACGATGGTAGCAATCGGCCTGTGACTGCGCGCACGACTGTCAAGGTAATACTGAGAATGAAGATAACGCCGATTACGGCTAGATTATTGTGGTATTGCCAGACATGCACGCCGGCAAACATCACAGATACGATAACGACGGCTCCAGCAACACCGGCAATGCGCGCCAACGCTGGATAGATAACGCCTCGATAAACAAGTTCTTCGATCAATGGTCCAGTTGCAAAAGCGAGGAACGCGGTAGCGACTCGTGCTTGATATGAGCTCTCGATTAGTTCATCGAGTTGCGTCTTCTGTCCACCAAACCAGTTTGTGATCACGCCGCCGAACGCTAAGAGTACGATCGACAGACCGATGCACAACCCGACGGTTCTCGAAGGACTCCAGTGCGGTGGCCACGTCATTCCGACTGTTTTCCAAAACGGATATCGCCCCCACTGAGTCACAACTACCCAAACGATCAACAGAGTTACGAGGTGCGCGGGAATCACACCGAGAATAGACAAGAAAAGGAACGTCTTGTCGCTCGCCATTTGATCTGGACGCATGTGACTGGTCAGATATCGGTAGACGAAGTACGGAACAACCAGTACGAGTGGAACGAACAACAGACAAAGTACGCTACCGACCCAGGTGATGATCGCCTTGACCAAACCCCGCACTGACTCGGCGGCCCACGGTGGATTATTTGGATCGATTTCGCGTGAGAGCGTTTGTGCTGGAACTTGTTGTTCGCTGATCTGTGGGGTATCTGGAAAAGACGATTGTAGCGGCGTGGGTTCGTTGGTAATCACAGGAGTTCGAGTTTATGAAACGAACATGAGGCGGTCAACCTTCAGGAACACGCGTAGC
>PSRF01000043.1 GCA_003175865.1 Blastocatellia bacterium | reverse complement strand
TTTCGTTCCACACGTATGGGAATAAAGGCCAACTGTAGTTATAGACGGTCGTATTTAACTCTTTCGAATTTGGGAACCTGATCACTCGACCACTCGGATGATCGGTCGAAAGAAAGTCTCCGCCAAATTCCCATAACGTAGTGTCGAGATAGCTCACGTCGATAACATCACCGGTTGCGTCGTTGATTTTTATTCGATCACCAACTCGATAAGGCGCACGGACAAGTATGTAGATCCATCCGATAAAACTCGTGAAAGTTGTCTGCAGCGCCAGTCCAAGAACGAGCGAAAAGACACCCAGAGATACGATTGCTGTGTACCAGTTAACGAAAAAGACGGAGAGCAGAATGAGAGCAACAATGAACCAGCTAATGAGTTTAATAATGCGACGGATGTTGAATTGAGCAACGCTGTCATCGACTCCATCGATGACGTAGACGTCGAGCGACTTGAACACGCCGATGATCGTCGCGATGCCGATAGCGCCAAGATCGCCACGCTCAAGAAATGCTCGCAAGGTCGGGCCCACGTGTAGCCACGGCAGTTTCAAAAAATAGTAAACGCCGCTGAGGCCAAGTAGAACCAGCAGGTATGTTCCGAGGAACTGACGCTGTTTCTTATGAACCACGGGGCTAACATGAACAGGGGTTCCAGACGCCTGCTTCAGTGCTGTCTTGACATCACTGTGTTGCTTGAGTTCACGGACTTCGCGCTCTTTGTCTTTCGGATGGTCGCCAAATTTCGGGTCGACATTTACCGTTAACCGGGACATGCACAGATCTTAAGCAATCCGTGAGCAGGCAAATAAAGTCGACTTTTCAATCGATTGATGAGCGTGAGTTGACCCATTTGAGGACGTTGAGCCTTCCAAGCGTATGAATATTGTTCAAGGTGGCCAGCATCGGAACACTTCAACGCTCGCGCTTCGCAAAATACCCCGGGCGATGGCGCAGTTCTATTCTTTCTTTCTTTAAATCAGGATTAGTAACCTCGATCTCGATCTTGCGATAAGTGCCGTCATGCTTTTTGTTACTCGACGAGTACGCGATGAGATACTGCGTACGAAGTTCCTCTTCAATCGCACTAAACGCCGACTGCATGTCTGCTTCATTCTTCGGAAAAAACGCGCGACCACCGGTGTGTTCCGCTATGCTGCGAAGCGAATCGCGATCGACTCCTTCCTGTTTCTTATCGCCGATTCCAATCGAATAAACCACTGCTTCTGCTGCAAGGACTTGATTGACCGCCTCCTTCATCGCGATACGACTCGACGTGTCCCAACCATCACTCACCAGAATGATGACACGTCGACGTTGACCTGCCGCTTTCTCCAGGAGCTCGCTGGAAGTCAAAGCAATCGCTTCCCAAATCGCCGTCGTGCCTTCAATGGGCGGTGCTTTCATCCCGGGTCCAGTCGGGATACCAGTCAAAGGCTTGCCTGAACCGACATAATCCGGCAACGCCACTTCGACACGTTCAAGTGCGTGGTACAGGCCGAGCACATCACGCGTGAAGTTTTGTTCAACGTATGCCGCCCCTGTAAATGGAAGAATTGCAGCCTGGTCTTTCTCTGACTTGATCACGCGCTCAATGAACAAACGTGCCGCGGCCTTCTCGATTGGGAGCGTGTTCTCCTGTGAGGCGCTAACATCGATCAGGAAAGCGATAGCCAGTGGTCGATCAGTTTCACGTTGGAAAGTGAAAAGTTTTTGCGGCACTCCATCTTCGAGCACACGCAGATCCTGTTCCTGCAAATTGGTCAGGAAGCGATGTTGTCTGTCTACTGCTGTGAATGGAAGATTAGTGACGTCGGTGTCTACGCGAATGACGTCGTCAGAGTCTTGAGCAAACGCACCTGTGCAAGAAAAGCTGGACAGAAGAAGAAAGAGTACGAGTGAAATGAATGTTCGCATGGAATGGATTGTGGGCGAAACAATATTACTACGGAGGTTGGTAAGTTGTCCGTTGTCCAGCCACGCGTCAGGTACCAGGTGTCAGGTTTATGGGTACTGCTTCACTCTTTCGCGCCGGCTTTTTGCAAACTTGCGATGATGTGCGCCTCAACCAACTCGGCATTGGTCACACCTTTGTTTTCATGGACAGTCTTTGCAAACTTCAGGGCAGTGAATCCAGCGTGGTTCTTTAGATTCACGTTCGCTTTGTGTGCCAACAAGAAATCAACTCCGGAAAAATCTCCTGCGCGAGCGGAAATCATCAACGCACTATTTCCTTCGTTATCCTGAGCGTTAATGTCTGCACCTTTCGACAGCAACAGATCCATGACATCGTCTGGAACAAATCCTTCATTATCCGCAGAAAGCATTAGTGGTGTTCGTCCATCCTCGTCTCGCGCGTTGACATCCACGGTTGGCTTTACTGCCAAAATTGCTCTGATGATCTTTGTGCGTAATTCAGCTGCTGCCATGTGCAGGGCAGACCTTCGCTTTCGATTCAGGAGTGAGACAGACGCCTTGTGCGCGAGGAGAGAATTGACTGCCTCGTCGTTGTTGTGGGCACATGCAAGCATCAACACCGAATCGCCATTGTCGTTAACGATATTCGGATCGGCGCCTTTGTCTAACAATAAGTCGACCATTTCCGCGCCGGAGTATTCATACTCGACTGCAAACATCAACGGCGTATAACCAAGGTTGCCGCGACTATTCACGTCTGCGCCGCGATTAAGTTGCGCTTTTATTTCTGCGACGTCCCTGTTTACCACGGCGCGTTGCAACGCAAAATTTGTGACGGCGGCCATTAATCTCTCTTCGCTGGTGTATCCGTTCTTCGATCGTGTCCCCTTGCTAAATAGGAGTTTGCTGATGTCGGCATAACCTGCGCTAACAGCATGGTCCAATGCCGTTGATTGTTCATTGTCTGCTAGATTTGTATCAACTCCCTTTTCCAGTAACAGCTGGACAATATCCATCCTTCCTCTGTCCGCGGCAATCATCAACGCAGAGACTCCCTTTTTATTTTGAGCATTTACGTTGATGTTTTTCGCAAACAATAAACGCACTGTGTCTACCGGACCCTTCCAAACTCCGGCGGTTATCATCAACGCGTTGTTACCTTCAGCGTCCTGAACCTGAACATCCGCTCCTCGTTCAAGTAGAAACTGAACGACAGCAGGCTTGGATAGAACACCACCAGCTTCAGACATATACTGCACTACCGAATGAAGCAGAGCTGTTTTCCCATTCTTGTCTCTCGCGTTTATGTCCGCACCCTTCTTGAGCAGAAGTTCAAGCAGTGGAAAACGAGTATCGCCACCGTAACGTTGATCGATCCTGACGGCCTTCATAAGTGCCGTTTCACCATTGTCATTGGTCGCGGAGAGATCGGCACCCGCAGCGAGCAGCATTTCAGTAATCTCAAGGGATCCCGCGCTGGCCGCAGACATCAGAACGGTATCGCCATCGTTGTTTTTGTCTTTGGCGTTGACTGTCGAACCCTTTGCGAGCAACAAGCGAACGACTTCTGGTTCACCTGACTTTGCAGCTCCCAGGATCGCCGCGTCATCTTTTGCCTGAACGTTTGCGCCTCGCTCAAGCAAGAGCTTGACGATCGCGATGTACTCAGGACCAGTATTGCGAGCGCAGTCAATCAACGCTGTGTAACCACTGTGATCTGCGATATTGACGTTTGCGCCTTTATCGAGGAGCAGTTTCACCAGGCGGGCATCGGGCCAGTTGATCGCGTACTGAAGAGCGAAATACCCGTTTGTTTCCTCCTGTGCATTTACATTTGCACCCTTGCTCAATAGTGATTCGACTCTGGCGAAGTCGCGATCTTGTACGGCGTGGAGGAATTCCTGATCGAGAGTTTTGTCCTGCGCGAAAACAATCGGTAAGACAAGAAAGAACAGGATAGTTGATAGGAGTATTCGTGAAGACATGAGCTCTTACCTTATTTGAGTTACCCCAATTCCTCTGCGGTCTTGGGCCAATCGGTTTTCAGCAATCGCGACAACGCGCGATCGGCGAGTAACTTCCCACCAGTCTGACAAGTTGGGCAGTAGTTTGTCTCATTGCTAGCGTAGCGAATCCGTTGCACCTTTGCGCCACACCGCGGACACGGCATTTTGTACCTACCATGGACTGCCATTGCCGGTCGGAACGCAGTGACTTTTTCGGGAAAGCCGTCGCCAGTTTCTTCACGCAGACGGTCGGCCCACTCTGAGAGTGATTTTCGAATCGCATTAAGCAAGCGCTCGATCTCCTCATCATTCAGCTTCTGCGTCAGCGCGATTGGCGAAAGCTGAGCTTCCCACAAGATCTCATCCGAATATGCGTTGCCAATCCCACTGAATAGATGTGGATCCGTGAGCTGTCGTTTCAATGTGTGATTTGACGATCGAAGTGCGGTTTTGAATTGATCAGAGTTGATCTCAAAAATCTCAAGTCCACCTGGATCTAGTTCATGAAGCCCAGCGTCACCTTTGACAACATGCAGTGACGCTCGCTTCTGCGTCCCGGCTTCAGTTAAGACAAGTGTTCCGTTGTCGAACTGAAAAGCTGCTAGTCCCTTGCCACCCTTTTTATCTTTCCAATGAAGTCGTCCGGCTATCATCAGATGCAATACGAGCCAGACATCGTTATCAAAACCGATTGCTATCCGTTTGCCGATGCGTCGCAGCGCAACGACATTCTTTCCAAATACTGATGAGATTGGAGGCGCGGCTGTGCGTAACAGAAATGGTGAACTGATCTGAACACCTTCGAGAGTGCGACCAATAATGCGCTTCTCCAGCGCTTCAATGTAAACAACAATGTCAGGATATTCGGGCATTTGCTGTCAAGTTAGTCTGCAACTTCTATCTCCGTGAACGTCACTACGCCGAAGGCGTTCGCTAATTCCAGCCCAGGGTTTCTACCCTGGGCTGAACGATGAACCCTCAATCCTTTGCGCTGAAAGCGTTGGCCAACACCTTCGGTGTTAATGATTACCGGTCCCTCCTACCCAGGCTAGTAACCCTGGGCTGGAACTAGCGAACGCCTTTGGCGTAAAACAGTCTCCCAGCTTTCTTGATCTAAGTAACTCTAAATGTCGACAACACTCGATCGAGCGTCGTTACCAATCGCTCTGCATTGTTTGAATCAAACGGCATCGGAGGCCGAATTTTCAGTACATTGTGAAATGGCCCATCGGTGCCAAAGAGAATGTGTTCATCGCGCATTCGATTGACAACCGCGTCAGCAAATGAGGTCGCCGGTTCACGCGTGCGCCGATCCGTCACAAGCTCGACCCCGATAAATAGCCCCGAGCCTCGCACGTCACCGATGATCTCATGCCGGTTCATTAGGCCATGTAGGTCACCGATTAGCTGTTCACCAGTATCCAATGCATGTCCTTGTAGCTTCTCCTCTTGAACTACATCCAACACAGTCAAACCGACAGCACCGGAGACGGTATTGCCACCAAATGTGCTGAAGAACTCCATTCCATTGTCGAACGACGCGGCAATTGACGGCGTTGTAACGACTGCACCAATCGGATGACCATTGCCGATCGGTTTACCCATAACCACGACATCGGGCTGAACGTCATACTTTTCAAAACCCCAGAAATGCGTGCCGATCCGACCGTAACCAGTTTGCACTTCATCGGCGATACAAACTCCACCAGCTTCGCGCACAGCTTTGTAAACGCGATTTAGATACCCATTCGGCAAAACAATTTGCCCACCAACACTCGGTAACGATTCACAAATAAAGCCGCATAAACGTCCATCCAACTGCCGCACTGCATCAATCACATGCTGAGCATACTTCGCTGCCGCGTCTGGATCTTCATCGCGGTACATCCCTCGATACAGATCGGGTAGTGGAACTTTGTGCAGCCACGGCGGGGCGCCCTTACCTCCCGGCCCATCGTGTTTGTACGGACTGATGTCGATCATCGTCGTCGTGTTTCCATGGTACGCATGATCTAGAACGACGAGATCGATCGCGTTTGTGTGCGCGCGCGCTAATCTCAACGCCAACTCATTCGCTTCACTGCCGGAGTTGACGAAATAACAAACGCTCAACGGATCCGGCAGCGTCGCCGTGAGTTTTTCCGCAAAGTCGAGAATCAAATCGTGAAGGTAGCGTGTGTTCGTGTTGAGTATTCCAATTTGTTTTTGTGCTGCCGCAACAACTCTCGGATGGCAATGACCCACATGCGCGACATTGTTGTATGCATCGAGGTATTCGGTCCCAACTTCATCGTAGAGATACTGCATCGAGCCGCGAACGATTTTGACAGGACAGCTGTAAGCGGTGCTCAGATTAGGACCAAGCAGTAGTTTTCTGCGTTCTAGTGTTTCCATTGTTGTGATCAGTGATCAGATTCGCCAAAGAAGTAACAGGACTCTGGTCTATGAGTCTCTACAGCCAGGTCTTTATCGCTTCTTCTCGATCAAGTCGGGCAAGTTCGGGCAACTTCTTCCTGATCGCGGCCTGACTTATGTTCAAGTATTCATTCTGAGGTTGCGCTTTTTGTTGATGCGCAGCATGACAAACGCTCATCGACAACCGTAACAACATCAAATCAAACAGAACACTAAATTCATCCTCCGTCAGCGGATGTACTTCATCGTAACCACGCACCACTTCAGCCGCGACTTGTAACGGCTCTTCTTTGTCTAAAACTACGTAAGCAAGAGCAACCGCCAGGTCTCCAACTGTGTAACTGTAAACGGCGTCACCAAAGTCGATTAGACCAACGACGCGAGCCCCCTCGACGATGACATTATAATCGTTTGCATCACCATGAATGATGCTGCGACGAAGTTGAGCAACAGAGTCATAGTTTTCGACCTGTGCTGCACAACGACGCACAATGTCACTCAAATACTGGTCGTGGATAAGAGGAGCGTTTTGCTGAATAATCCGTGAACCATTTCTCAGATCCCAGTGGAAGTCGCGGTGAAGTGCGGGGTGATCGAAATCAGACAGGATCTGATCGAGTTTTCCTAGCTTGCGGCCCAAGTCTCGAAGAACCTCTGGTGAAGACGAATCGATCTTAGCGAGCGTAGTTCCTGGAATGTAAGTAACCAAACGAACGAAGTAGTCGTTGAATGTCGCAAGTTCATCACCTGTCAGTGTTTTGACAATGCGTTGAGAGAAATCAACTCGAGACGCGAGATAACTCATCAACGCGTTTTGCGCCACGAGCAGACTGCGTTCCTCCAAAGCGTTGGCAATCTTTAGGACAAACCTTTCAGTCGTTTCTGTCGTGAGTAAGAAATTCTGATCGCGTTCACTCGGCAGACTGCGTGCAGTAGCGCTAATGCCGTATAAGACTCGAGCCAGGTCTGCAGCTGCTTCAACACTTAAATTTGGTGAATGCTCAAGGAGATGCATCGGTTACCTTTAGTACGTAACGGGAAATCATTCAAGCTCTTCTGTCGGACCGCGTACGTCTCGTGCGCCCGCTTGGTTTGTCGCACTTGTGATCTAAAAACGAACTTGATTTCTAAACTAAGCGCACGAGACCGACAGAAGCGCTTGGACAATTTAATCAAAGGTCCTACTAAAGGGAATCAGCGTTCGAGCTTGGGCGTGCCGAAATAAACACAAGCTGAACCTTGAAATCTAAACGCGCTGCGAAAATCTTGACATTCTCCGAGCGATGAAATAGAAGCACTGCTAAATCCAATCCGATTTTACAGGTGGTCCCGATATGAACAGAGATGCCTTGGAACGTGAACTCAAGCGCGCTCACGTAAGTCTTAACGGATGGTTGCCGGTCCTTCAGTGCGATATCTGCAAGAAACGTTGGGAGCCGTTTTCAACTGCGGTCGGCGACATGGCAGCAACTGCACGGTTTGACTACTGGCTTTGTCCCAACAGGTGCAATCGTAACGCCGCGGTAGGATTGGAGGTGAAGACAGCTATTCCGCGTTACGTTGTGATTAACGACATTCCGGGAATGATCTTTGGGGATGAAGATCTGAAGGAATTTGAGCGTTACGTGCGCTCGATGGACGCGACCGAAGTTCAGAATCGATCGTCGTAATCGAACTGCGTTGTGCTAATGATCTGCCAGCGCCCATCACGTTTGAGACATACATCAACCCACTTCCAACTTTCGACAGATCCGTCCGGGTCAGTCGCTGTCATTCGACCAGTCACAACTGCAGCGTCGCCGTAGATATTAAAGCCCAAATCACTATGCTTGTACTTGATAGTTTTCGGATCGCTATCGAGTAACCTCAGATCCTCGTCGCGGGTGTAGCGCGTTCCTTCGCTATCGAACATGACATAATTTTCGGCTTCGACCCTCTTGAAAAAGGCGTGGTCGTGACGCATTTGTGCGTCTTCATAACCATCGTAGAGCCTCC
Source organism: Blastocatellia bacterium (assembly GCA_003175865.1). GTDB lineage: Bacteria > Acidobacteriota > Blastocatellia > Pyrinomonadales > Pyrinomonadaceae > PSRF01. Next base: position 2,648 of record PSRF01000043.1, on the reverse strand, counting down.
AAAGGGCCGCATAGTCGCCATAGTCGTCCCTGTCATGCCCGACTGGTCCTTGAAGGGACTCCAAGACAGTGAACTGCTGAGGTGGCATCGTAACTTCTGAGTTAAACAGCGAATTCACAGTGGTTGTTATTAGAACTCCAAACGCAAATGTGAGCGCTGCAACAGTGATTCTCAAGATTAACCTGCGCATGACGATTCTCCTGTAGTACTTCTGACGCCATTCATCAGGAATTGTTCCAGAACATTTTTAGAGAACCGGGAGCGGTAGCGACCGGATGCAATCTTCAACTTCGAGTCAGCCACTGTTGTTCTGCATCCGGTCGCTACCGCTCCCGGTTCCCTAAACTGGAACGATCGCTACCAGACTGCACAACTCAACTAAACATTCCTGCGCACTCTATCGAACTCTAGTTAACGCCGGAACGTGGTCACCCACAGTACCCTTCAGCGTCTCCACAAGTCACTCAACCTCTTGGCGCGATATAACTCTTGCGCGCTTTCACGACTAGCTTCGTGCGAGACTTCTGAGTAGCCGGTGTTACATCGATCTTCAGCTTCCGTACTGTTCCATCGCGTTTCTTGTTCGTCGATACAAACGCAAGACTGTACCGGGTGCGTAGATGCGTCATTAATGTGTCGAATGTACTTTCGAGATTCTCCGGCTTATCCTGCAAAATCTCTCCGCCTGTCTCGTCAGCGAGAGTTTGTATGTTCATTGAATCTGCACCGGCAAGACCACCAATACGCGTGGCCCAGCGAATCATGCCGTTTTCCATCACCTGATCGGGTGTATGAGGGATAATGCCGCAGACCACACTTCCCGATTCATAAACCATTTGCGCTGCTGCTCTACCCGATGGCGAATCAGCGCAGTCGAAATTTCGAGTGACACCTGTAACCGCAACAATGACGCGACGTCCCTCTGGATTTGCAGCTTGCGCCATGTAACTTGCGGCTTCAAAAAACGCCCTGTTCAAACAGTGGTTTGCTGATTCATCGTGTGGCGGTACCCTGTTGAGTGCGCGTTCGATTAAGCGACGGTCACGCGTGAATTCCTGCAGTAGCTCGGCCGTGTTGTGGTAGGTCATCACGGCTATCTCATCGGTTGGCTTCAAACGCGACAAAGCATCCAATGCGGCACGGCGTACCTCACTACCAAACGGATCAAGACAACCGCCACGATCAATTAACAGCAGAACCGACAGCGGTAAAGTGTTCTGACTAAAGTGCGAGATCGACTGCAGCACTCCGTCTTCCTGGACAATGAAATCAGCTTGCTTAAGATCCCCGACCACTCTCGCAGTGTTTTTCTGCAAGACGAGAGCATCGACGGTAACCAGATCGACATCTGTCCTGATGACATCTGTCTTGATGTTTGCTTCTGTGCGAGTTGGGCCAACGGTCCGCTCGCGAGTTTGGGGAATTACGCGCGTTGAGTTGTGAATGAGCAAAAGCAAAGGAACCAGGAGGAGGAGAGTTGAAAGGTATTTCCACGTTGGGACGAATCTCTTCATGAGCACCTCCGTTTGGGCTGGCTTTCAAATTTGGCAATGGTGAATTGCCGGGGAGAGTGCTTCGAATTGGGCCGAATAATACCGCTAAATCGTTTTGGAGGATAGACGGTTTTTGATGGGTAAGCGTTAACGGAACCCTGAGATTAGTTTTTCGTTTTTAATGATGATTGTTTTCTCTTGGACACGTCTGAGGAGAAAGCCAACAATTTGACAGGACCGCAAACTAGTGGTACTTGCATGCGAGAAAAGCGCCCCCGGTTGCGGTGGTACAAAACACTGCCGGATTCAATAAGCCGCCCTCCCAGACTGTGATTTACCTACAATGAACTTCATTTCCACTCTTGCAGTTGCGATGGGCGTCTCATGGGCGTCGGGACTTAATCTATACGCGGGTGTCGCTACGCTTGGGCTGCTCGGTCGGTTTGGCCATTTACATCTCCCGGGCGACTTGCAGGTGTTGACGAGCTGGTGGGTGATTGGGGTTGCGTCAGCGCTCTATTCGGTTGAGTTTGTAGCCGATAAAATTCCGATCGTCGATAGTACGTGGGATGTCATACACACCTTTATTCGCATCCCGGCGGGAGCAATCTTGGCCGCAGCATCCTTCGGAGACTTCGACAAGAGTCTTCAAGTAATTGCCTTCCTAGTCGGCGGTGGACTGGCTCTTAGTTCTCACGGAACGAAAGCAGCCACGAGGGCAGTGCTGAACACCAGTCCTGAACCATTCAGCAACATCGCAGCGAGTACGATTGAAGATGTGATTGCGATTGGATCCACGCTGGCGTCAGTACTGCTTCCCATATTGGCGCTAGTGATTGTTGCTGTAGGCGTTCTGATATCTGCGTTGGTACTACCGAAAATCTTCAGATTCTTCCGTAAGGTCTTCACAAGTATCAAGCGAGTCTTTTCATTTGGATAACTCTTTGGAGTGGGACGGCTACGGGAGATCTCGCCTTGAGTATTTGCTCCGCGCGAGATACACGCCGATGAGCGCGAGTGATAAGGCGCCTAAAAAAATGAACCGGCTAATATTAATCATGCCGGCGAGCACCATTGCCGGGGCATCATTCACTTCACCAGGGTGCTCAGCTGCGTACCGATTGCCTGTATAGATCACAAAACCCACGGCAATCA
>PSRF01000137.1 GCA_003175865.1 Blastocatellia bacterium | reverse complement strand
TCTCGAAGATGAGTGGGTTGGCGGGCTGTTGATGTTTGGCGAAAGCGAACAGCGACCGGCCCTCAGCATCACGATGTGCGATCCGCGATGTGTAATGCTCAACCTGGATCCGGAGACGGGAAAACAAGACGCGCGCATTATGAAAACTGTCGTATATCTCAACCAGAACAACGCAGGTGTGTATGCGACCGTCGTAAATACAGGAACAATCCATGTTGGCGATCGAGTGAGCCTTTTATCGAAGACGGGCGATGTGAAGGGTGACGGCTTAAATTAACTGGTTGCTCGCCGCGCTTGTTCAAGTGATCGTATGAAAAGAAGAATTCTCGAGATCACTATCACTCTACTTTCGATTTCTGCGGTATTGATCCTAACCGGTCACAGCGCAGCGGAGGACTCACGCATTCAAGGTGGCGACACAACAAGCAAGTCGACTGAGAAAACTGTCGAGCAGGTTTTCAAGAACATCAAGGTACTGAATGGAATGCCACAGTCCAAGCTGTATCCAACAATGCGATTCATGGCGGCATCATTAGGTTTTCAGTGTGGCTCGTGTCACGTAATCAGAAACGGTTACATCGATGCCCCAGCCGATGATAAGCCGGAAAAGCAGACTGCCCGCCAGATGATCAAAATGGTGATTGAACTGAACAAGACTTCCTTCCAGGGAAACCCGACAATTACCTGTAATACCTGTCACCGTGGTCATCGAACACCGCAAAGTGCCCTCCTTTTGCCGTTGCCGACACCTACACCCAGAACCACCGGCACGCTTGTAGCAGGACCAACCGACTTGTCAGCTGGCGCACCATCAGCAGACGACGTTTTGAAGAAGTATTTAGTCGCGATCGGAGGCAAAGCCGCCACTGACCTCATTACAAGCTGCGTCGTTAAAGGCACTACGACCACGGCGATCGGTCAGGTCGTCGCTTACGAGTCTGAACAATTGGTGCCTGACAAAGGTCATGAAGCTTTTTCAATTCCAAGTGATACTGGACGACCGTGTACTGGTGATTCCAGATGCGAGTACGCACGAGTCATCAATGGGCAACAAGGATGGCTGAAGAGTGGAGCAGGAGTGCAGGAATTAGTCGGCGAGCAGTTGGCTGATCAAAAACTATCTTTTGTTCTCTTTCAGATTTTGAAACTGAAAGATCAGTATTCGAGCTTCCACGTTTCCGGCCGTGACAAGATTGACGATCGCGATGTTTACACTGTTAATGCGGTTCGATCCGATAACAAAGTTGAGCGTCTTTACTTCGATATCGAGAACGGGCTGCTGAGACGGAGAATCAGTTACATGCGCACGCTGATCGGGATCGTCCCGCAGCAAACTGACTTTGAGGACTATCGTGAGACTGGAGGCTTAAAGCTGCCGTTTACCATAAGAATGTCATACGCCGATCCCGGAAGCATTCCCATCACTCGCAAGTTTGCAGAAATCAAACTCAATGTTCCTGTGGCGGAATCGACTTTTGAAAAACCCAGGTGATCAAGAGCTCGGCAGCTCCAGTGGTCGTTTAGGCTCGAACTTAGCGACCTCCAGTATCGTAGTGGTTCGCAGGAGGTGAAACAATGTACTGTTCATCTTGCGGCGTCGCAGTCACGCAAGGCCTGAGTTACTGCAAGCAGTGTGGTGCCAACTTGAATCCGGTCACTGTCGACAAGTCATCCGACGTGAAGCCAGGATTGCTCGTGCCCGCCATGGTCTTCCTATTTGTCTTCGGTCTGTTCGCCATTACGATTCTGATCGGTGTGATGAAGTCTGAGCTAGGTTTTAATGAAGCTCAGGTTCTTGCTTTCGCTTCGATGAGTTTCCTGACAATGCTGGGACTCGAAGTTGTGTTCGTTTCGATGCTGTTCCGTCGACAGCGTCGTAATCACCAAATCGAGACGTTGAAATTGAAAGAACGAGCCACGAATGAACTTGATGCCGCGCAGACACCAGCTCTCCCCGAGGGCGTGCCTAGCGTGACTGAGCACACCACCCGCGCATTCGATCCCGTTTACATCGAGCGAAAATAAATTTGAATTTGCTCAGAAACGCCACCTCTTACGCCGAAGGTGTTTTCGAATCACAGAACCGTGCTGCGAAATTCTCGATTACTTAGTTTCGGTGTTTTACTCTTACTCCTGTCTTCATTTGTCCAAGGATACGCGCAACGTCCTAAGAAGGGCACCTTCGCCGAAAACCGATCTCAACGGGCGCCACAAGTTCGGTTCCAAACGGGTGATCGCGCACTCGGAATTCCATTTGTTACCTCCAGCAATCTCATCTTGCTGCAAGCGAGAGTGAACGATTCATCCCCCCTCTGGTTCATTCTTGATACGGGCGCAGATAGCACTGTCATCGATGTTCAACTGGCGAAGCTTTTGCGCTTGAAGTCCTACAGGAAAATGATTGGCACCGGGGCGGCAGGCACGGCGGAAGGCGTTATCTATAAATCGGTTAACTTGCGCTTCTCAAACGTTGAAGCATTAAATCGAACGGTGGTTGCGCTTCCACTGGATTCTCTATCTCCTCACCTCGGCGTAAAGATTAGCGGCGTCATCGGTAACGACATCATTAAAGAGACCGTAGTTGAAGTTGATTACGCATCTCAAATTATTAACCTTTACGACCCTAAGGCCTATCGATACTCAGGCACAGGCACGGTGATCCCCATCACTATCGATGAGAATCTACCTTTCGTTCGCACACGTGCTGCCTTCGAAGGACAAACCATCGAAGGTAAATTCGAACTTGACTCCGGCTCAACCGGTGCAGTTTTGTTCAACACACCTTTCGTTCAGAAACATAAGCTCTTAACAGCTGTCCCCGAAACGAATCAAACACGGATGGGCGGCGTCGGTGGAACAGAACTCGCGTACGTCGGTCGTATCAAAAGGATTTTGTTGGGAAGCATAACAATTGAAAACCCAGTCGCACGTTTTTCTCAAGGTGAGCGCGGTGATAATGCGTCAGATAGATACGACGGCCGTATCGGCGGGGAGATCTTCCGTCGTTTCAAGTCCATCTTTGATTACTTCCGCAAACGAATAATCCTGGAGAATAACGCGCCGGTAACCGAAAGCTATGAAGTTGATATGAGTGGGTTGGAGCTGGTAGGAGATGGCGATGATTATTCAATCGTACTGGTGGATGATGTAGAAGCCGGAAGCGTAGCGGCCAAAGCTGGAATACAAGGAGGGGACATAATCACGGCGATTGGCGACCGTCCCGCATCAGCGTTCACCCTGGACCAGGTTCGTCAGATGTTTATGAAAGACGGACGAGAATATTTACTGACACTCAGGCGTGGTCAAAACATAGTGCAAGCCAAGCTCAAGTTGAAAAGATTAATCTAGCGAAGCCGTCTCACAACGTGTGGCTGAGCACGGGGTCAAGCCTGCACTAATCGCGAAGCCTCTAGTTCGGGTCAGACTAGGATCAGTTATGAATATGAGAATCGCACCTATTTTGCCGTCATGTCTGTTGATGATAATTGTCTGTCTTCCCTCTTTTGCCCAAAACAACAAAGAGCAGATGATTGAAATACCTTTTGAGTTCTACCGGAACGAGATCATTCTTCAGGTGAACGTCAACGGAAAAGGACCTTTCAGCATGATGCTTGACACGGGCACCGACCCATCCGCCGTCGATCTCAACACAGCTAGAGAACTAGGACTGAAACTCGATCCAATAGGAAGGAAAGGCACAGGCGGTGGAACGGAAGTAAATTTGATGTATAAGACCAAACTGCCACTCGTTGAAATCGGCGGCCTCACTGCAAAGAACGTTGAGGCCGGGGCCATTGACTTGTCAAAAATAAGCGAGCGTTTAGGAAGGCCGCTCCAGGGAGTACTCGGACACAGTCTGCTGAACGGTCGCATAGTGCAGATCGATTATCCGAATCATGTTGTACGATTCCTTTCACAGTCTCCGTTCTCTAAAACGAACCAGGTGAACACATCAAAACGGACGACGCTCTCTTTCCGGTATTCCGACAATGTCGTGATTGACGATGTGCTTGTGAATGGAAAGAAGTTGGTCGCCAATCTGGATACCGGTTCTAGTGGGACTTTCGCTTTGACGCCGGCCGCGGTTTCCTATTTAGGTCTGGAAGAAGAAGTCAGCAAAGCAGCAGTTAGCACCGGTGTGGGCTATAACGGAGCGTCTGAGAACCGAGAGGGCAAACTCAACAACGTAACGATTGGTGGAATTTCTCTTGATGCTCCGACAGTGATTTTTTTCGGCAAAGGAACCGGGCGGGACAAAAGGTCTTGGGGCTTAAACATCGGTAACGCAATTCTGAAAGACTTTGTTGTCATCATTGATTATCGGAATAAGCTAATCACGCTTGAAAGACCTTAGTCGAAAGCGACACAAAGCCTGCGCTTGTAGCTCAAAGGAGGAGAAAAATGTATCAGGACGACTATGGCCGTACATGGGAAGGGCCACACCCTTTCACATTGGAAATGATCCAGAATCATGCCCCACGGGAATTCGGCGTATATGAAATCCTCTACTCGGTTGGGATGTCCGCCTCCATTGCATACATAGGGATCGCTACAGGTGACACGATTCGCGGGCGGCTGACGAAACACCGCGTTGGGATCGGCAATTGGGCCTTAGCCCGTCTGGGAAACACCTCCGATTTCACGTTCGTTTTCTATCGATGCGACGGTTTAACTGCGAAACAGATCGAGTCCCACGTGGTGACCATGAACAAGCCTCCATTCAACGTGAGGCAAGAGTACAGACATTTCATCCCGAGCATAGCCGTACACTGAGGATCAGTCTCTTGAGTTCCTTAGTCTCGTCGATTTCCCCATAAACCTCAGTGGGAAGAAGAAAAGGTTGATGAAATCGAGATAGAGCGATAAACGCACCGACTACCATTGTCTACAGGACCGTCAGGTAGTCTTGCAGCGTGGTGGCTCGACCGATCCGGAGTAAACAATATGAACAATGATCGTGAAGTAGAGAATGAGCTCCGAGTCTTAGAACACAGATGGATCGAAGCAGAAAAAAGCCGTGACGCAGCAACTCTCGATCAAATATTAGCCGATGATTTCAGTCGTACTAATGCGCTTGGGATCGTAGCGAATAAGCAAGAGTACATAAAAACGA
>PSRF01000393.1 GCA_003175865.1 Blastocatellia bacterium | reverse complement strand
TTGTTGATAAGGCTGGGTCGACGCGAAGATAAACCGAAATAGTTATGTAATACAAGCGAACTGCTCCCAGCCGGCGCAGATTCTCTGTTTCACGAGAGTCCAAACTAAACTCAGGCCCAATCAGATACTTGCATTGCTAGCATTCAACAAAGTTGCTAAGATTTGAAACATTCAAAGTTTGTTATTGGGCACAGAACGAAGACCTCAACTCACCGCCAATTCCAGATAGGTGAGTGTCCAGGTTTCTTTTTCGAACAATTAGTAGCAACAACTAAAGAGAATCTGCAGTTCTCTTTTTAGCCCCCGACCTTCTGATGAAAGAGTGCTCCGAATGTTTCAGTTGCTACGACGACTCTGTTAACAGTTGTCCTGTCGACGGTCAAGAAACATTCCATTCACTGCCTGGTGAGGTAATGCTCGATGGTCGCTACATCCTCGAGCGACGCCTTGGCGAAGGTGGAATGGGTGTAGTCTACAAGGCCCACCATAAGTTTTTAAAAACAACTCGGGCTATAAAAATCATCAGGCCGGAACTCGTCGGGAACGATCCGTCTTATTCTACGCGCTTCCAGCAGGAGGCCATGGCGGCTGCGGCTATCGGCCACCCGAACATCATCTCTGTGCCCGACTACGGTTTCCTTGACGGCGAAATTCCATTTCTTGTTATGGAATTTGTTGAAGGCGATTCGTTGCAGGATCTGATCTCCAATGAAGGACGATTCACGCCTGAGAGAGCACTCGAGTTTATGCGTGTGATCGCTTCAGCAGTTGGGGCCGCACACTCGCATGGGATTGTTCATCGCGATTTGAAACCGCTAAACATAATGATTCGCCGGAAGGGATCACCACAGGAACAGATCCGAATCCTCGACTTTGGATTGGCGAAGATCAAGTCGCCAGACTTGTTTGGGTCATTCGTCGGAGCCAAAACCACCGGCATTATTGGTTCTCCCTATTACATGGCCCCGGAGCAGTGGTCGGAGAAGGAACCAGATAAGCGTATCGACATTTACAGTTTGGGGATCATTCTCTATCAGATGTTGTCGGCCGAGCTTCCTTTTAAAGGTTCATCGATTTTGTCAGTGATGAGGCAACACCTCATGACTCCACCACCACCTCTTGCGGTGCGTGGTTCGGGAATTTCCAAACACCTTGAACAAGCTGTTTTCCATGCCCTCGAAAAAGATCCGATACTGCGCACGGCTTCGACTGAGGAATTCGTTGCAGAGCTTGAGCGAGGCGTACTCGGGGCTGGTGCAAAAGGTCGACCGAGAACGCGAGCCAGGGCGAAACCAAGATCGACCACGGGCCGTTTGAGAGATACAACTGGTGCTGAAACAACGGCGAAGCTGCCAACGCCGCGCATGGAAGAAAAAGACTTGGCGCGGAAGACCGCCGATCAAAGACCTGCGTTGGTTACCCACGCAGAAGATCTCCCCGACGCGCAAGTTATCAGAGCAGCTGCTACACACGAAACAACCAGTTCAGGAACGGAGCTTTTGCGAGAACAAACGTCCTATGATGACATCAAAACGCTCCGGCAGTTCCAAGTTAATGTTTCTCCGGTCAAAGTTGAAGCGCCCGCCGAAGCACCAGATCGAGAAGATCCGGGTGAGACTATTGAATCCCCTCCAAGTCACAAGCTTGATAGTGGGGTAACCACAGAAGATCCGTTGCGGTTTGCACTCGAAGAAGCGCGACGTGCTGCAGATCAAAGTACGTTCCAAAGTGTGAAGGCCAACGAAGAGTCTCCAGAGGTGGTTCACACTATCGTAATGGATCAGGGTACCGTCAACCCATTGGCAGAGCGTGCACCGCTTGAGCGTGAGCCGGCTCCACCCGCTCTGACTCGAAACTTCCTGGTGATAGGACTTCTTGGTGTGATTCTATTCAGCATCGTTGGAGTCGTCGCATTTGTGTATTTTTGGAACCGTAAGAATCTAACGGACACAGTTGCAAGCGGTGGAACTATTCCTTCTCGCGTTGACATGGTTTTCATCAAGGGCGGTGGATTCACGATGGGCTCGGATACAGCAGGTATTGAGCAAAAAGGCGCTCATTTTGAAACTGTGGGTTCTTTCTATATGGACAGAACTGAGGTGACAAATGCGGAGTATGCCGAGTTCGTAAAAGCGACTGGTTACCCAGTACCGACCGACGACTCAGGAGCCAAGGAAGCATACTGGAAGCCTTGGAAGGGAACAGATCCACCCGCAGGTCGTGAGCGATGGCCCGTTACCAATGTCTCAGTGAAAGATGCAGAGGCGTTCGCGCAATGGCTTTCAAATCGCGACAAATTGGTTTATCGACTCCCGTCAGAAGCAGAGTGGGAATTCGCAGCTCGAAACGGCTCAAATGGAACGCTGTTCCCGTGGGGAAATTCGTGGGATGATTCTCGAGCCAACTTGAACGGAAAACCGAGCCCAGTAGATGTAGGATCATTTCCTACCGGAGCAACGCAAACCGGTCTTCTGGACATGGTTGGGAATGTGTGGGAGTGGACCTCTTCCAAGGCGTCGTTTTACGATGGGAGTCTACCAAAGTACCCAACGGCACGCGTATGGCGAGGCGGATCTTTCGCCGATAAGTTGGGTGTCAGTTTTTACAACGCCACGGACCGCGGCTGGTATAGAAACGAAGACTACAAGGTGCCCTCGATTGGATTTCGTCTCGTGCGTAGTGCGCAATAGACGCAAGAGTTTCACGCCTTGGGCGTTACTATTAAGAATCCGTCCAACATTTCTCAGGTGAGGTTTGAATGAACTTCAAGGTGTGTCGGCGTCTCACAGCACTATCAATGGCGCTAGTGTTTCTGCTGTTCGTCTGTGTCCGGCCGAATCCCGCTGAAGATACACTCACGCCAATAACGAGGTGGCAGGTCTTGCAGGCCAATCCCGTTTATGTAGTTGCGCCGCCACCTGACCAGAAAATTCCTGCCCGACCTATCAACCTTCCAGTCGGAACTCTTCGAAAACCTGTGCCCACCCCGGCCCCTGAAGAAGTCATCACTGAATTGCCTTTTCCGATGTCAGCAGCACAGGCAGTCAAGATCGGGAACGGACTTATTCAGGACTCCGATTTTTATCAGGCTCTGGTCTACTTTCAGGAAGCCAGAAAACTTCAGCCTCCGTTGGCAGATGCGCTTATCGGTGTCGCTACATGCTATTACGAATTGCACCGCGACGACGAAGCGTTGGCGACGTATCAGTCACTGTCTGAGTCGCAGGCCAATGTCTGGGAGGTTCAATTCAATATCGGTCGGTTACATCTCGAGCACGGTAGATTCGCTGAGGCCGTTGAAGCATTTAACAAGGCACTAACGCTTAAGCCTTCCGATCTGGATACGATTAGTAGTCTTGGACTGGCGCAAACAAAAGCTGGGCGCCATGCTGAAGCGATTTCAAATCTTACACAGGTAACTGCTGCGAGGCGTTACACCGCTCAAGACTTCTTTAGTCTGGGTGAGGCCTATGCCAACTCGGGGGAATGGTTGAAGGCGGCGGAGGCCTTTAAAAGTGGAGCCGAACGAGGTATCGATCCGGATGACTATTCGAATTGGGCCAAAATGCTCTATAACGGGGATAAGCTTCAGGAAGCTCTTGAAGCATTTAAGAAAGTAAAGAACAGCTTCGATTTAGAGAACAAGCATGTCGAGTCCTACTATTACATGGCAGATCTTTACAAACGCTTCAACGATCCGGTGCAGGCACTCTCTCATTATCGACAAGTCTTAAGATTAAAACCAAACGACATCGACTCGCTCGTACAAGCTGCGTACCTCTGTTTTAAGCTTGGTCAGTTGGGTGATGCCGAACGGTACTACAGAGAGTTGAGTTTAGTTGACCCAACAAACGCTGCCAACTCAAATCTGGCAGCGATTCAATGCCGCGATAACGAGAAGAAACGGGACACTGGACAGCCGACACCAGGCGTTACTCTTCGAGAGCTCGCTAAGGCAAATCCGAATCACGGTGAGAGTCAGCTCAATCTCGGCGCGCAGTTAATCACAGAGGGTATTTATCCCGAGGCCTTGACAACATTACAGCAAGCCGTCAAGTTGCTGCCCGAGTCAGCCGCAGCTCATTTCGATCTGGGTCTGGTGCAACTCTATCTTGGAGACTTTCAAGCTGCCGTTGCATCAAATCAGCGAGCTCTGCTCCTTAACCCACAATGGTCGGATGCGTACAATGATCTGGGGCGGGCGTACGCAGGGTTGAAGAAGTGGAATGAAGCAACGCAGGCATATCTGGACGCAATTCGAATCACTCCCAATTATGCCGGTGCGATCTATAACCTGGGGGTCTCTTATTTGGAACTTGGAAGAAAGGATTTGGCCAGCCAGTACTCGGAAAGACTCAAGGGTTTAGACAAGGTTGGCCTTCAGGCGCGCCTGGCAAACATGATTGGAGGAGTTGATCCTTCTAATCCAAGAGCGTCGCTTGCAGACACTCCCGTGAGCGCGCCCACTCAAACAACAACGATTAGCACAACATCCTCGCCCGCAGTTACTGTAGACTCGTCGGAGACTTCAGCTACCGTTTCAACAACACCAGAGAAAGCATCAGAAGAGACTAGTGGCGCGTCCCAAAAGCCGGTACAAGAACTTGGCTGTCCTAGTCCATTCTACGTACCATCCGATGTTATCCAAATGGCAACTATCCAGAGCGAGATACCGACATTCTTTACTGACGAAGCTTTGAAGAACAATGCCCAGGGACGAGTGGTGCTGCAGGCCGTTCTATGTGGAACAGGGCGAGTTGCCAATGTCACTGTTGAAAAATCTTTGCCCTATGGACTGACTGAGCGCGCAATTGAGATCTTAAAGCTTATTAACTTCACACCTGCTCAATTAAATGGCAAACCAGTTTCTGTGTTGTTCAAACAAGAATTTGTTTGCGAGCAATCAATCTGCAGAGCCTTGCGTTAGTCCACGAATTACACGATTCCGCAGATTCACGTCCTACTTCTTGCAGTTCTTCAAACCAAGCGGCGTAACCGCTACTTTCGAAACAACTACCACTCGTTGGCCAGCGACCTGTTCGTAGTAAGCATGGACCACGGTTGGCTCTTCGTGCCACAGCACAGTGTGATGAATCTTTCCGCCTTGTTGCCGTCCGTGAAATTCTACCCGATATAGGCTGTCATGGACGTCTCCTTCTGCGCATGGCAGTAGGCATGCACCCGTTAATGCAACAACTAACGGAGAGGCGCCCCGTTTTCATAACATCAGGCGTTCTCGCCTGCTCGTCTGAACTACAGGACTCACAAATCTCACAAACAGAAAGCGAGCGGATTAAGACTAGACGCCTTACAATGCTGCCGTTATACAATTTCATCTCTTTCAATCGCTAATGGCTTGATAGGAACTCTCAATGAACACACTCCACTCGGACGCTTTTGTTTTCTTTGGTGCAACCGGCGACCTCGCTTACAAAAAGATCTTTCCTTCGTTAGAAGCACTGATCAAACGAGGTAATCTCGACATTCCGATCATCGGCGTTGCGCGTGAAGACTGGTCCGTAGACCAGCTACGTCAACGAGCGCATGACAGCCTCGAGCATTCTGGTGGCGTTGATTCGGACGCATTTGCCAAACTCTCTTCCCTGCTCCAGTACATCGGTGGCGATTATCGCGACGCAACTACTTACGAACGTTTGAAGACGGCATTGAACGGGGCTTCCTGTCCATTACACTATCTTGCGATTCCGCCGATTGTTTTCTCGATCGTTTTGCAGGGACTAGGTCAATCAGGTTGTGCAAACAGCGCGCGGGTCGTCGTGGAGAAACCGTTTGGACGCGACCTCGCCTCAGCTGAAGCTTTGAATGCGACGCTGCACGAAGTCTTTCCGGAATCTGCGGTGTTTCGCATCGATCACTACCTCGGCAAAGAGGCTGTTCAGAACCTGTTGTACTTCCGTTTTGCAAACACATTCCTCGAGCCAATCTGGAATCGCAATTTCGTTGACAATGTGCAGATCACACAAGCGGAGAATTTCGGCGTGCAAGGGCGCGGTGCCTTTTACGAAGAGGTCGGTGCTATTCGCGACGTGGTCCAAAACCATTTGCTGCAAGTGATCGCGCTATTGGCAATGGATGCACCAGCCGGACGACATCACGATGCTTTGCGCAGTGAGAAGGTCCAACTGTTCAATGCGTTGAGGCCAATCGACCCCTCAGATGTAATTCGTGCGCAGTTTCATGGTTACCGAGAGGAACACGGTGTGTCGCCAAACTCACAGGTAGAAACGTTCGCAGCTTTGCGACTCTACATCGACACATGGCGCTGGGCCGGCGTGCCTTTCTATATTCGCGCGGGCAAGTGCCTTCCGGTCACAACCACTGAAGTAGTCGTCACGTTGAAGCGACCACCGATTGAAATCTTCGATACGATCGAAGCAGCAGAGTCGAATTACTTTCGATTTCAGTTGAGTCCCGACGTCAATATCTCACTCTGTACGCAAGTCAAGCAGCCAGGCGAAGAGATGTGCGGCGAGACTGTTGAGCTCAATGCTCGACACGCACTCGAACGTGAGCAGTTGCCCTACGAGCGTCTGCTGGGTGATGCATTGCGTGGTGACAAGTCGTTGTTCACGAGCGATGAGAGTGTGGAAGCGGCATGGCGTGTGGTCGATCCGATTCTCAACAACCCTACGCCACTGACCGAATACGAATGCGGCACCTGGCCGGTCGCTGCAGAGAGTATGGCCGCGGGTGTGACGGGTTGGCATAAACCGATGGCTGAGAGCTGATCCGCAAATTACGTACTTACACAGAATCGAAGGAAAGAAAGAGAACGACATGATTCACGAGACTACTGTTTAGTTGAGTTCGTCACGCTCGATTACAGTTCTTCGTAGAAGCGTCGTCTCTTAACTCCGGAGGAGTTGCATGTCTATAGCGCGCTCGCCTCGCCAGAACCTTCGCGCGGTCTGGAGGAGCGGAAATGAACGTTGTGAGACTACTCCAACTCCTTTCCGCTCCTCCAAACCGCGCAACGTTCTTAACCCACTCCAGCTATAAACATGCAACTCCTCCGGAGTAAAGAAACTGGACTCCTCCTGCGAACCGTAATCAAGCCCGACCAACTCAACAATTGGTGGTCTCTTGAAATTAAGTTAACCCTAATACGCTTGCTGGCTGGTTCGCGACATGGACTTCTCGTTCGCGTTCCGTAATTTCTTGTCGCGACTCAATTGAATGATCATCGCTTTGCAACCCACGCTGAACGGCCACGTGTCTGGTTTCTTGTTCAACCGAACCAAGGAGATTGTGGATATTAAAAAGTACGATCCAGATCTCGCACAGTACTCGCCAAACAAGATTGCCCAGGATCGCGACACCCGCTCCGATTGCAATGTAATAAACACCAGTTCGAGTCGGCAGCGTCGCCGAGCGAAGGCCCAATCCGGCCCAGATGGCCAAGCCTATCCCGCCAGCTGTTACGGCCAGTAATCCGACCGCATAGATGAACTTTACGAAACGTGGAGTAATCAGCTTTTGAAAAGAGAAATATCCTGGCATGGTGAAGCTCCTGATTTTGTTTAAGAACTCAGGGGGCCCTCAGATTAAATCAAGAGCTCATGTGCACTTCCTGTTCTTTTTGACAATATTCTCATTATAAATTCCAAGCAGTTCGGAACGGTCTCATGTGCGCACGTTGTGATTCCGCTGATTGTAG